>CAZEVV010000258.1:0-3492 GCA_964515675.1 uncultured Paludibacter sp.
AACTGGCTTGAGTGAAGTGGTGTGTAATGTTTTGTTGCCTAATGATTTATTAAGAAAGTGCAGAGCCGCTGCTAGTTTGAAAAATCATTTTTGCATAGCAAAACCTGATGCGTAATAAGAATTTTCGATTGCCCCCGCAAGCCGGGTTGATATAGAATGTTTGTGATTTTCGGCTCTTTTTCGGTGTGCATGCAACAAACAAAGCCTCAAAGAAGCTATATCTTTGAGGCTTTGTTTGTGCAATCGGTATTATTTGAATATACGGCTAATTATTTCTCGTTGCGTTTTTGAACGTTGTAGAAAATTTTCATTTGGTTGCCGAGTATTTTGGTAAAGCCCTTAACATCGTCGGCCGACCATGCACGGTTTACTTCGCCATATTCACCAAAATCAGTTTTCATTAAGTCGAACGTGCTATTTACGCCCACCAAAGTGTATGAGTTTGGACGAAGACGAACAATGACATCGCCCGTAACGTTTTGCTGCGAACTTTCGAGAAACGATTCGATATCGCGCATCACAGGCTCAAGATATTGTGCCTCGTGCAAAAACATGCCATACCACACACCCAATTGATCTTTCCAATACTGTTGCCATTTGGTGAGCGTGTGTTTTTCGAGCATTTTGTGTGCATTAATAATCAAAAGTGGTGCAGCGGCCTCGAAACCAACACGTCCTTTGATGCCAATAATTGTATCGCCAATGTGCATATCGCGCCCAATGCCGTATTTATTTGCAATGTTTTCCAATTTATTGATAAGCGCCACCTTGTTGTCGCTTGCCTCGCCATTCACAGCGCAAAGTTCACCTTTTTCGAAACTGATAGTTATGTCAATTTCATCGGTGCTCACAATCTGGCTAGGATATGCATCTTCGGGCAATGTTTGTTCCGACTTGAGTGTTTCTTTTCCGCCAATAGAAGTACCCCACAAACCTTTGTTGATAGAATATTCCATTTTTTTGAAATCGGCCTCAAAACCATGCTCTTTCAGGTAATTTATTTCGTACTCACGCGTAAGCACCATATCGCGCGTAGGCGTCAGAATTTTTATTTCGGGCGCAATAACATCAAAAGTGAGGTCGAAGCGCACTTGGTCGTTGCCCGCACCAGTGCTACCATGCGCTACATAGTCGGCACCAATTTCTTTGGCATAATGTATAATGGCCAATGCCTGAAAAATACGCTCCGAACTTACCGAAATAGGATAAGTGCCATTGCGCAAAACATTGCCATACACCATATATTTAATGCTCTTGTCGTAATATTCTTGGGTAACATCGAGTGTTGCGTGTGTTTTTGCACCCAAGCGATATGCTTTGTCTTCGATGGCTTTTAACTCAGCCTCGTCGAATCCGCCCGTATTTGCAACTGCGGTGTGCACTTCGTAGCCTTTTTCTTGTGCCAAATACATGGCACAAAACGAGGTGTCGAGGCCACCACTAAATGCGAGTAAAACTTTTTCTTTCATGTGAATATATTTTTAATACAGCCTCTAACCCCCTGCGTGGGGGGGAAAGTGTATAGAAGCCTGTTAAATTTGTTTTTTTTCGTTTAAATCGATATATACCAATTAATTATATTTCAGCAGCTGTTAGATGAATGATAAGAATTTGCTAGCCCCCAAAATAGCATCAGCAATCAAACATTAAAAGGAGAGACCGAAAATTGAAAATTGCGAAACTGATAACAAAGTGTCAAAAAAAAATAAGCAACGGTAATTGTAAACCACCTGATACTATTTTTTTAAATGTATCAAGTTGAGCAATTTGCTTGCTGCTGATGTTTTTTTATCTTTGTTTGGATCGTAGAGCATGCCTGTGCACAAGCAATGTTTGCGGCCTGTGCGTTGCAAAATGTCGTAATTCACGCAGCTCTGACAGCCTTTCCAGAATGATTCATCGTCGGTAAGTTCCGAAAATGTTACCGGCTTATATCCCAGTTCTGAGTTTATTTTCATTACGGCCAAGCCCGTTGTAAGTCCGAAAATTTTAGCATCGGGGTATCGTTTGCGCGATAACTCGAAAGCCATTTTTTTAATGCGCTTTGCTAGGCCAGCACCTCTAAACTTATCAACAACAATAAGTCCGGAGTTGGCCACAAATTTTTTGTCGCCCCAAGTTTCGATATAACAAAAGCCTGCAAACTCGGTACCGTTGAGCGCAATAATGGCTTTTCCTTCCTTCATTTTTTGGGTGATATATTCGGGCGAACGCTTAGCTATACCCGTTCCACGGACTTTTGCTGCTGCTGCTATTGTTTCGAGTATGGTATCGACGTATGGCAAATATTTTTCGTCGGCAATTTGAACCGTTAAGTTATTAACGGTAGTATCTTTACTCATCGTAGTGTTTTAATTGAGAGTGAATGTAATGGGGTTTGCGATGCAAAAAAGCGTTGGTCGATAAATTTATCTTTCCGAAAAAGTTACATTCATCATATCAAGAATTTCTTCGCGGGTAACACCTTCGCGTGGTACGAGCAATATGGTGTCGTCGCCTGCAATAGTTCCCAAAATTTCTTGTGTAGCTTTATTGTCGATGTCCCATGCAATAGCACTTGCATAACCTGGCTTTGTTTTAACAACGGCCAAATTTCCCGAGAAATCGACACTCAAAACAGCACCATGCGATATCAATGTATTGGTCACATTTTGTGTTTTGATGGGTTTGTTGTATTGAGGCAATATGTATTTATATGTGCCATTCGAAAGTGGTGTTTTAGCAACTTTCAACAACTTTAAGTCGCGCGAAAGTGTTGCTTGTGTCACTTCACACTGACGATCGTTAAGTAAACTTAACAGTTCCTCCTGACTGCCAACTACATTGGAACGAAGTATATCCGAAATTACTTGTAAGCGATTGCGTTTGTTTTTCATCTGTTAATAACTTTTTTAACAACTATCAGCCGAAACTCACACTTAAACATCCATTATTTGTATCCCAAGGGCGCGTAAGAGATATTTGAAGTGATTGCTTCATTCGACCTAAATATTTTGTATAATTATTTACTAAAAATTTAATTTGTTTGTCAATGAAACAAAAATGAAAAATACAATTTTTTTGTAAAAAATGAATAAATATTGATACTAAACCATTGCTTTGTACCAAGCTTATTCATATTTAAACAAAATAATATACATTTTCGACTGCAAAAATAGTATATTTATAAATAACTCACAATATTAAATCGAATATTTTACATAAAAATTGGAATAAATTTTAGTAAAAATGTATTTTATGAAAAAATATGGAATTAATATGCATTTTAATGCAGGCTCGAATGCTAAATGCAAACGATAAAAATTGTACGTAGTTGAAAAAATGAATAAAGTACAACAAACAAAAGACTGAATAATTTTTATAACTTTGTATTGTCATATTAAAATGTATTTCGAATACAAATTAACAACAGATAAACAAAAAAAATACTGTGCTGAAACAGCTATAACCAACTCTCTCTTCCCCCCTTCTTTCCCCCTCTCCTGAGAAGAG
>CAZEVV010000259.1:0-3473 GCA_964515675.1 uncultured Paludibacter sp.
ATATAGTCATAAAATATTATATGTCAAATAATTGTGGGTTTTTCAGCAAGCCCTATTTAAATTAACGGTAAGTGTTTTTTTCATTTTTGTTTATTTTTTTTGATAGCATGTTCGTTTATTCAAATTAATAAAACGAAAACATAACATTCATTATTATCAATAATTATTTTTTAAATTCACAAATCAATAATTTACAGGACTTTGCTTTAGCTTTGCAACAACCTGGTTTATTTCATCCCAAGCATTTTCCAATTCATTTAAAAAATTAAATCCCATATCAGTAATTTCGTAATATTTACGCGGGGGTCCTTGTGTCGATTCCTCCCATTTATAGTCGAGCAAACCCATGTTTTTAAGCCGGGTGAGCAGGGGATAAAGAGTACCTTCGACAACTATCATCTTAGCCTCTTTTAGTTCGGCAATTATATCCGAAGTGTAGGCGGGCTTTTTCTTGAGTATTAGCAATATGCAATATTCAAGATATCCTTTTCGCATCTGCGATTTAATGTTGTCTGCATTCATATTTTTAGCATCATTGTTTAAAAAAAATCAATTTCGAAAAAAAGCAAACAAATAATTTTAATATTGTGAAGATTTGTCCTGATAGCTATCGGGATTGAAGATATAATTAGCTATATCTTACAAATATTATCGCTTTAATATTTTCATTTAAATTACACTCCATTGGAAGAGAATTAAATTTGTAACTATACAGCACATCATAAAGTCCAACATTTAATGTTTTCAGCAAAATTGCAGAGTAGATACCACTTGATTTTTTCGCTAAGCAACAATAAAATCCTAACACACAAATGTTGTATGTTGCTCTACTACCCCCCATTTCCCTTCATAATCCCTTTTTAGTTCCCCTTAAGGGGCTTAGGGGGCATAGTAATTATTTTGCTGTGGTATTGAGCAATTCCAAAATTTTCAATCGGAAAACATACTCGTATTTGGCTTGCACAATTTCCGATTCGGCAACATTCATATTGTTTTTGGCCTGATAAAGTTCGTAAACCGAAGCACTTCCCAATTCGTACTTTCGCTCAACAAAGCGCAATGCTTCGCGCGAGGCGAGCACCGATTGCTCGGCAGCATCCCAATTGGCCTTGGCGCCTAAGGCATTTTGGTAGGCTTGCTGCACTGTTTTTTGTAATTGCTGTTTCACCGTTTCGAGCTGCAAACTTGTGGCAGCGGCATTGAGTTTGGCCGTTTTTACACGACTTTGTGTTTCGAACTTATTAAAAATAGGTATATTCAAATTAAATCCCAATGTTGTGCTTAAATTAGTATTTATCTGTTTGGCAAACGAATCGTTCGGAAAACCATTTAAATTGTAATAACCGCTTCCGAGCTGTGCACCAAATCCCAAAGAGGGATAATACAGCGACTGCGCCATTTTAATATTTGTGTTGGCACTCTCAATTTTACGTTGAGCAACCAGCACATCAGGATGATTTTGAACGGCATTTTTTAAAACAGCATCGGCATTGAGCATTGCCAACTCGTTATCGAGCAAGTTTTGCGGAACTATCACATCGAGTGTTTCAAAATTAGGATATTCGATAATTTGAGCCAAATCGAGCAATGACAATTTCAAACGAATATTGGCTTGCGTAAGTTGTTGTTTTTCTTTGGCTTGCTGTGCAAGGAGCTCATAAATTTCGCCCTCAGCCATTTTGCCATTATCAATTTGCTTGCGTCGCTCTTCAATTTTTGTTTCGGTAAATTGCAACTGTGCCTCCGCTAGTTTAAGTAATTCCTTATTAAGCAACACCTGTAAAAACCCACTCGACACACTCAATGCAATGTCTTGTTTTAGTTTTTCCATTTCGGCCATCGATGTTTGCAGTTCGCTACGGCGAGCATCGATATTGTATTTCATGCGTAGGCCATCGAATAAATTAATGTTCGACGATATACCAAAACTCGAACTCGACGAATTGGCACTTTGGTACACATTGTCGGCACCCAACGAACGCCCAAAACTAAATCGCTGACCGGCCGAAGCGTTAAGATTGGGCAACAAATCTTTGCGTGCTTGCTCGTAATTAACCACATTCACAGCATTTTGTATTTCGCCTTGCTTTAGCGAACGATTATTATCGAAAGCCATTTGCACACATTGCTCGAGCGTGAGCGGCTCGCTGGCCGAAGCAAACAATGCCGCCAAAGCCGATGCTATTATAATTATTATTTTTCTCATGGAATATTATTTCGTGTTTCGTGTTTCGTGTTTATCTTCCGCTGGTCGCTGGCCGTTGGTTCGTGTTTATAACAATTTCGGCTATGCCACCATATCATTTATCTTTTGACGTTTAAGATTTTTTCTCATCCATTTTCTCAGCACCTCTCACTTTGTCTTTGAGCTTCAATCCGCTTTTCACTTCTATTTTCATGCCGTCGGACATGCCTACTTCGATGTGCTTGCGCTCGAATGTTTGAGGCGATTCAACTGTAAGTATTTGAACAAAAGCTGAGTCGTTGCTAAATTCGACGCAACTTTCGGGAATGGTGAGTACTTTTTCGGCTTTGCTCATTACAATTTCGGCATTGGCACTATAGCCTGCACGCACAAATACATTTTCGGGCACTTTTACTGCAGCTTTCATTTCGAACATTACCGCTCCGGCCTCTTCGCTTCCTTTGGGCGAGATATACTCCAATACAGCTTGTAGTTTTACATCCTGCAATGCACCTATCATTATATCCATAAGCATTCCTGGCTGCATACGTCCCACCTCGGTTTCGTCGAGCTTGCCCACAAAAAGCATATCGCTCATATTGGCTACCGAAGCAATGGTTGTTCCATCGTTAAATGTATTGGATTGTATAACTGAATTTCCAATTTTCACAGGTACATTTAATATTGTTCCATTAATGGTCGATCGCACCAAAGTATTGCTCAACTGCGACTTGTCGCTCGAAATACCATCACGCACCAAACTCAAATTTTCTTTGGCAGCTTTCAATTCTTCTTCGTCATTTTTGAATTGCAATTTGCTTTTCTCAAAATTATCGCGCGAAAGCACTTTTTCGGCATACAATTTTTCGTCGCGATCGAAATTGCGTTTGCTTTGGTCGAATACCAGTTGCGCACGTGTAACACGACTTTCGGCATTGCTCAAACTCACCATATCGGGGATAACTTTAATTTTGGCAATCACCTCGCCCGCTTTTACAAAATCGCCCGCTTCTTTGTACAATTCGGCAATAATGCCCGACATTTGCGGCTTTATCATAATTTCGTTACGAGGTTCCACTTTGCCAGTTGCAACAGTGCGTTTTTCGATGGTAGCAATAGCTACTTCTTCAATTTGATAAGTTTTTACTTTGGGCTGCGACTTTTTCCATAAGAAATAAAAAGTACCAAGCACTCCAGCTGCTAATGCTAGCAATAATACAATTCTAATTAGCTTTTTCATATCACAAAATATTATTTTATTTACTATTTACAATTTACGGCCCCCAAC
>CAZEVV010000260.1:0-3461 GCA_964515675.1 uncultured Paludibacter sp.
GGAGTAGATTTACCCCAAAACAAACGTGGGGAAGTTGGATTGACTTATATCTACGGAATAGGTCGCAGTAATGCAAAGGCTATTTTAGAGAAAGCTGGTGTTGATATCAACATCAAAGTAAAGGACTGGACTGACGACCAAGCAGCTAAAATACGTGAAGTCATTGGTGCCGAGTATAAAGTTGAAGGTGATCTTCGTTCAGAAGTTCAACTTAACATTAAACGATTGATGGACATCGGTTGTTACCGTGGTATCCGTCACCGTATCGGCCTCCCATTGAGAGGACAAAGTACGAAAAACAATGCTCGTACTCGTAAAGGTAAAAAGAAAACAGTTGCAAACAAGAAAAAAGCAACTAAATAAGGTTTAACTGTTAGCGAATTTTAGAAAGCTAAAAAAATATTTATAAATATGGCAAAGAAAACAGTTGCAGCCAAAAAGAGAGTCGTTAAAGTTGATAGTGTAGGTCAATTGCACGTACATTCATCTTTCAACAACATTATTGTTACTCTTACTAATGGCGATGGACAAGTGATATCATGGTCGTCGGCAGGTAAGATGGGATTCCGTGGCTCAAAGAAAAATACTCCTTATGCTGCTCAAATGGCAGCTCAGGATTGTGCAAAGGTAGCACACGATTTAGGTTTACGTAAAGTTAAGGCCTATGTAAAAGGGCCGGGTAATGGACGCGAATCGGCTATACGTACTGTACACGGTGCAGGTATTGAAGTTACTGAGATTGTTGATGTAACTCCACTTCCACACAATGGATGTCGTCCTCCAAAACGTCGTAGAGTATAACAAACTTGTATAAGACATACACCCCAACAGCAAATGCTGTTTGTTGTTGGGTTGTTTTATTTTCAATAACAAGTGTTTAGTTGGTTGTATTTAAAATGGCTAGTATTGCAGACAATAACCTCTCAGCAATCGCGGCTCTGTCGTTTAAAATACCCGATGTCACTTAATTTTTAAATAATTAAAAAATAAAAAATTACAATGGCAAGATATATTGGACCAAAATCAAGAATTGCTCGTAAATTCGGCGAAGCAATATTCGGACCAGATAAAGTTTTGACTAAGAAAAACTATCCTCCTGGAATGCACGGTCAAAATCGTCGCAAAAAAACATCAGAATATGGTATTCAATTGCGCGAAAAACAAAAAGCAAAATACACTTATGGTGTATTAGAAAAACAATTCCGTAATTTGTACGAAAAAGCACAAAGTAAACCAGGTGTTACTGGTGTTATCTTGTTGCAATACCTCGAATCGCGTTTGGATAACATTGTGTATCGTTTAGGATTTGCTCCTACACGTGCTGGTGCTCGTCAGTTGGTTAGCCACAAACACATTACCGTTGATGGTAAAGTTGTGAACATTCCTTCTTTCCACGTGCGTCCAGGACAAGTGATTGCTGTGCGTGAAAAAGATAAATCGATGGAAGTGATTCACGAATCGTTGAATGGTTTTAACCATACAAAATATCCATGGATTGAATATAACGCTTCTTCAATGTCGGGTGTTTACTTGCACATTCCTGAGCGTGAGGATATTCCAGAAAATATCAAAGAGCAATTAATCGTTGAGTTATACTCTAAATAATAAGTGACTATGGCTATATTAGCATTTCAAAAACCTGAAAAGGTAATCATGTTGGAAGCTGACGCGTTTCAAGGAAAGTTTGAATTCCGTCCGCTTGAACCAGGTTACGGTATTACCATAGGTAATGCTTTGCGCCGTATCCTTTTATCTTCACTCGAAGGGTTTGCTATTACTTCAATTAAAATTGAAGGGGTAGATCATGAGTATTCAACCATACCAGGTGTTATCGACGACGTTACTAATATTATATTAAATCTTAAACAAGTTCGTTTTAAACAAATTGTTGAAGATTTTAATACTGAGAAAGTAACTGTTAGTGTTTCAGGCGTAAATGTTTTCAAAGCAGGCGATATTGGTCGTTATCTTACTGGTTTCGAGGTGTTAAATCCCGAATTGGTAATTTGCGAACTCGATTCAACAGCAAGTATTCAGATGGATATTACGATCAATAAAGGTCGTGGTTATGTGCCAGCTGAAGAAAACAAATCATCAAATGCTGATGTTAATACGATTCCTGTTGATGCTATCTATACACCTATTCGTAATGTTAAATATTCTATTGAGAATTTTCGTGTTGAGCAGGTTACTGACTACGAAAAACTATTAATAGAAATAGTTACTGATGGGTCAATCCACCCAAAAGATGCTTTGAAAGAAGCAGCTAAGATTCTTATTCATCACTTTATGCTTTTCTCTGACGAGAAAATTTCGTTAGAAGTTTCGGAAGGTGAAGCTAGCGAAGAGTTTGATGAAGAAATTCTACATATGCGTCAATTGCTCAAAACAAAACTGACAGACTTGGATCTTTCGGTACGTGCTTTGAACTGCTTGAAAGCAGCTGATGTAGAGACTTTAGGCGAACTTGCAGGATATCACAAACACGATTTGTTGAAATTCCGCAACTTTGGTAAAAAATCGTTGACTGAGCTCGACGAGAAACTTGAAAGTTTGAATCTGTCATTTGGAATGGATCTATCAAAGTATAAATTAGATAAAGAATAACGAAATGAGACATAATAAAAAATTCAATCACTTAGGCCGTAAAACGGCTCATAGAAAAGCAATGTTGGCGAATATGGCGATTTCGCTTATTCAACACAAGCGTATAGCTACAACATTGGCTAAGGCTAAAGCCTTGCAAGTGTATGTTGAACCTTTGATTACTAAATCGAAAGACGATACTACACATTCACGTCGTACAGTGTTTAGCTATTTGCAAAACAAAGAAGCTATCACCGAATTGTTTCAAAATATTTCTCAAAAAGTTGCTGGTCGTCCTGGAGGATATACTCGTATTTTACGCACAGGTTTCCGTTTGGGTGATAATGCCGAAATGTGTATCATCGAATTGGTTGACTACAACGAAAATATGTTGAAAGAAAAAGCGGCTAAGAAAGCAGCACGTACGCGTCGTTCATCTGCTAAAAAAGTGGCTGAAGTTGCTGATGCGGCTCCTGCTACCGAAGCTCCTGCAGCTGAATAAGCATACTGATACCATAAAAAGCAAATGCCCAGCTTTCATGCATGATTGCTGGGCATTGTTTTTTTAATTATTTTCACACTGCTATCTTCTTTATAACCAATTGATAGCATTTTTGCACAATTTTTTTTCGAAAAAAACAATGAAATTGTTTTGTAACTAGAAAAAATGTAGTATCTTTGCAACGCTTTTGGAGAAAGGCATTCAACAACAATCGGGCGTTTAGCTCAGCTGGTTCAGAGCATCCCGACTAGCACGTCGGGAGAGTCGGAGTTCAAATCCGTCAACGACCACCGATTATATTTATATTGAAACAACAATCGGGCGTTTAGCTCAGCTGGTTCAGAGCATCTGCCTTACAAGCAGAGGGTCGGCG
>CAZEVV010000261.1:0-3443 GCA_964515675.1 uncultured Paludibacter sp.
CTTTTTCTGCCAAAAACTGCCCTTTTGTCAGTTGGTTTTGTTGTGGATTGTGTGTTTTTGTGACAAGTTTATGACAAAATTTAGTGCTTTTGTGCAAAAATTGCTGTGGCACATGCTTTGTAAACAAAGAGGTCGTGAACAAATTCGCACAAAACGGAACGAATGGTTTACAACTATAATTTTGAAATGTATAACAAATTAAATAAACTCAAATAAAAATGGGAAAAATTATTGGAATTGACTTGGGAACCACCAACTCGTGTGTTTCTGTAATGGAAGGAAACGAACCTATCGTAATTGCCAACAGCGAAGGTAAACGTACTACTCCTTCGGTAATTGGTTTTGTGGATGGTGGCGAACGCAAAGTGGGTGACCCTGCTAAACGTCAGGCCATTACAAACCCTACGAAAACTGTATATTCAATCAAACGTTTCATGGGCGAAACTTACGATCGTTTGACTCGTGAGGTGGGTCGCGTGCCTTACAAAGTGGTGAAAGGCGACAACAATACGCCGCGTGTCGATATCGACGGACGTTTGTATACGCCACAAGAAATTTCGGCTATCATTTTGCAAAAAATGAAAAAAACGGCCGAAGAATATCTTGGACAAGAAGTGACAGAAGCGGTAATTACTGTGCCTGCTTACTTTAACGATGCGCAACGTCAGGCTACAAAAGAAGCGGGCGAAATTGCTGGTTTGAATGTGCGCCGTATTGTGAACGAGCCTACTGCTGCGGCTTTGGCTTATGGTTTGGACAAAACGAACAAAGACATGAAAATTGTGGTGTTCGACTGTGGTGGTGGTACGCACGACGTGTCGGTGCTCGAGTTGGGCGACGGCGTGTTTGAAGTAAAATCGACCGACGGTGATACACACTTGGGTGGCGACGACTTCGATCAGCGCATTATTGAATGGTTGGTGGCCGAGTTCAAAAGCGAAAATAGCGGTATCGACCTTAGCAAGGACCCTATGGCTTTGCAACGTTTGAAAGAGGCGGCCGAAAAAGCTAAAATTGAACTTTCGAACACTACTAGCTCCGAAATAAACTTGCCATATATTATGCCTGTTGATGGTGTGCCACGTCACTTGGTGCGTACGCTTACACGTGCAAAATTCGAACAATTGGTTGACGATTTGGTACAAAAAACAATTGAGCCTTGTCGCACAGCGCTTAAAAATGCGAACCTTACAATTGGCGAAATCGACGAGATTATTCTTGTAGGTGGATCGACACGTATACCTGCCATTCAGGCTGCTGTTGAAAAATTCTTTGGCAAAGCGCCTTCGAAAGGTGTGAACCCCGATGAGGTAGTGGCCGTAGGTGCTGCCATTCAGGGTGGTGTGTTGAGCGGCGATGTAAAAGATATTCTTTTGCTCGATGTTACGCCACTTTCGATGGGTATAGAAACTATGGGTAGTGTGATGACAAAAATGATTGAAGCCAACACAACTATTCCAACCAAAAAAACGGAAACATTTACTACGGCTGCTGACAATCAGCCTTCGGTTGAAATTCATATTTTGCAAGGTGAGCGTCCGTTGGCCAACCAAAACAAATCTTTGGGTCGTTTCCACCTCGATGGTATTATGCCAGCACGCCGTGGCGAGCCTCAAATTGAAGTTACTTTCGATATTGATGCTAATGGTATATTGAATGTTTCGGCAAAAGATAAAACTACTGGAAAACAGCAAAATATCCGTATCGAAGCTTCGTCGGGTTTGAGCGATGCCGAAATTAAACGCATGAAAGACGAGGCAGCAGCCAATGCCGAAGCGGACGCGAAAGAAAAAGAGAAAATCGATAAGTTGAACCATGCCGACTCGTTGATTTTCCAAACCGAAAAACAATTGGCTGAGTTTGGCGACAAATTGCCTGTCGACAAAAAAGGTCCTATCGAAGCAGCTTTGGCAAAACTAAAAGATGCCCACAAAGCGCAAGATATTGCAGGTATCGATGCCGCTACTGCCGAGTTGAACACAGTGTTTCAAGCAGCTAGTCAGGAAATGTACAACGCACAAAATGCACAAGGCGGACAGCAGGCTGGCCCACAAGATTTTGGCGCGCAACAAGGCCCGAGCGATAGCAAACAAGGCGATGTAACTGATGTCGATTTCGAAGAAGTAAAATAACATCACCCCAACTCCTTAAACGGAGAATAAAAAAACACACCCCAAGCAGATGAATTTCGGCTTGGGGTGTTTTTTTGTGTTGGTGAGAAAGTAATATAATTCATAGTATTTTTACTCAAATAAAATAATACAAAAAAATATCATATTTTTTTTGGAAATAACAAATTTACTATGTATATTTGCAGGCCTAATAGAATGATAATGATACGGACAATGTCTAATTAAAGATAACAGTACCCGTTTTGCATACCGTAAGAACTGCAGGCGGGTCATTTTTTTTATATCTATGACTAATAAGGAATCTCGCACTGTTGATGAACAAGTAGCTCTTTTAAAAAGTCGTGGTATGCAATTTGGAAACGAACAGCATGCCTTAATCAATTTACGACGTATCAGTTATTATCGTCTGAAGGGATATTGGTGGGATATGCAATCTGACAGAATAAGCCACAAATTCAACACGAAATCGTATTTTGAGGAAGTCATAGACAGATATAATTTCGACCGAAAATTGAGATTAGTACTTTTTGATGCTGTTGAGATTATTGAAATAGCATTACGAACAAAACTTATATACCATCTTTCACAAGCTTTTGGTGGTTTGTGGTATTTAAACAATTCAATTGTTGAAGACCAAACTCTTCATTCAATTCACCTTGCAGATTTGCAAGCCGAATTTAATCGTAGTGGAGAGATTTTTGCCAAAGATTTTAGACGTAAACATCCAAACAGCCATCCTGACGCATGGATTATATTTGAAGTCGCAACGTTCGGAACACTTTCCAAAATATATAAAAATATCAAACATCAGCTTCCACAAAAGGCAATTATTGCTAATGAAATGGGGTTGAATTTTCATAGCGAACTCTCTAGTTGGTTAGAGGCCATTTCTTATCTAAGAAATATTATTGCTCATCATTCTCGTATTTGGAGTCGAAATATGGTCAAACGTCCAATTTCAATTATTAATCCTCGGAATCCTTGGCTTCAAAATGGCATAACGTCAGTTCAAGAGAAGAAGCCATTTTATGTGATTTCAGCTATGGTTTATCTTTGCAATGCTATTGATGCCAGCAATGAAATTAAATTCAGCTTATTGACTTTGTTTCAACAAAATCCCAATATTCCAATTTTTAAGCTTGGATTCTTTAACAATTGGCAAAATGAGATTCTTTGGCAACAATAACTGAAAACTTTGTAGTTGTTCTATTTTTTGTTTCTCATTGTATAAGATATGGTCGGGCCTTTGTTGGATTATCTCTTGTGCATAACTGTTTGATTTCCGTTTTGAAGGAACGCATAAAATAGATT
>CAZEVV010000262.1:0-3442 GCA_964515675.1 uncultured Paludibacter sp.
TTCACCCGCCTTGTCCGACCCATTGCGTATAATAAATGCATTTTTCTTTAAAAATTCAATATCTCTTTTTATTGTCCTCTCATTTACACTTTGCATTTCGGCTAAGTTTTTAGCTGTCACATGATTGTTTTCCAACATTTTACTAATAATTTGTGCTTGCCGTACACTCAGTTTTACAGGGACATTTACAGGGACATTTACATTTTCTATTGATGTTGTATACTCATTTATGATACTTTCAAGATTATTTAAATGCTCATTAAACATAAAGTCGCGGAAAACTTGCAGATCGCCACTTTCTCTTGTGGCTATAAGAGTTTCAATATATTTTGCTTTGTTTTGTTTCTCTATTTTTGTTGGACCTAAGCCAAACTCATACTGTAACTGATTCATAAACAAACGAGACATCCGACCATTACCATCAACCCAAGGGTGGATTGTCACTAATTGGAAATGAGCATCGAAACTTAGGTTATATGCTTCATTTTTATCATTATTATTAATAGTTTGACGTCGTTGGTTAACACCAACACAAAACTCTAGCAATTTACTCGGAACTTTAGAGAAATTCATATAAGATTTACCTCCAACGCCAGCAGTTACATTTACAACCGTAGATCGCCATTTGCCGAAGAAAAATTACCAAGTGCAGTATTAAAAACAGTACCCGTATTTTTCATAACTAATGATGCTAAATGCTTTAACATATCAACCGAAATATCACTGTGGCTTTTCGCATATAAAATGCTCTGTTCGTATGCCAGCTTTAAATCAAGATTCATCAATTGTTCATCCAACGATCTCCCTACAGCCGAAATCCCCTTATCGAAAAGTAGTTGATTCTCAATTTCGGTAACAGTTGACCCTTCAATAGCCGTTGAATGCGTAATAAGAGAATAGAGATAGAATTTATTGTATCCTATCTGATTATCTATACCAAGCTCATAAAACTTGTTAAGCAAAAGCAATATTTTGTGTTGTTCACTCATATTATATTGCAAAGCTATGCTTTTGATTTTATTTGATTTAATAACAACATAATCACAAAATGTGAATTAAACATTTTGAACACCCACTCATTTGATTGAGATAAAACAAAGGTACAAAAAATATAATTACATGCAACAAAAATGATTAAATCGACTGCTACAGCACAAAAAAAGGTGCTATTTTACAGCACCTTTTTTTTAAATCTGAGATCGAGATTCTGGTTTTATTTGCCTATACAGAACTTGCCAAAGATATTGCCTAAAATTTCGTCGTTGGAAATGTCGCCTGTTATTTCGCCAATAAAATGCATGCACTCGCGTATGTCCTGCGAAAGGAAATCGCCCGACACATTGCTTTCTAAACCATCTTTTACACGCGCAATGGCTTCGCCAGCCTTTTGTAAAGCTTCGTAATGGCGCACATTACTCACCACCACATCGTTGGCATTAAGCTCGGGCAGCTGAGCTGCATTGAGTAAGGCTTTTTCGAGTTCGGCAGTATTAACACGATTTTTTGCCGAAATATAAATGCGATCGCCATTGTATTGAGCAAAAAGTTGCTGCAATACTTCGCGTTCTTCGGGCGTTATTTTATCAATTTTATTGAAAACAAGAATCACCTTTTTGCCCTCGGCACGCTTTTGAATGCGCTCGGTGAGCCACTCCATGTGTTCGCTAAGCTGTGTGCAATCGAGCAACCAAAGTACAATGGACGCCTGCTCAATTTTCTGGTAAGTGCGCTCAATGCCCATGCTCTCAATTTTGTCGCGCGTGTCACGTATACCAGCTGTATCGATAAAACGGAAATTCACACCTTCAATCACCACCGTATCTTCAATCACATCGCGTGTAGTGCCGTGTATGTCCGACACAATGGCTCTATCTTCGTTGAGCAACACATTGAGTAGTGTCGATTTGCCCACATTCGTTTCGCCAACAAGTGCCACGGGAATACCATTTTTAAGTGCATTGCCCACACGAAACGAACCTGCAAGACGCTCAATAATATCGCTTATGCTTTGCGCCAAAGTTTTGAGTTGTGTGCGATCGGCAAATTCAACATCTTCTTCCGAGAAATCGAGTTCGAGTTCGACCAACGAAACAAAATTAAGCATTTGCAACCTAAGCGACTGCAACTCTGTTGAAAAACCGCCACGCATTTGGTTAAGTGCCATGCGATGTGCTGCTGCCGAGCTCGAAGCGATTAAATCGGCAACAGCTTCGGCTTGCGAAAGATCCATTTTACCATTAAGAAATGCACGTTGTGTAAATTCGCCCGGCGCAGCTAGTCTGCAGCCCACAGCAAGCAAACATTGCAGTAAACTTTGCTGTATATACTGCGACCCATGACAGGCAATCTCGACCACATCCTCGCCCGTAAACGAGCGTGGTGCCCGAAAAACAGTTACTAAAACCTCGTCGATAAGTCGACCATCGGCATCGTGTACGGCACCAAACAGCGCAGCATTTGCAGCAGCCTCATGCAAGCGCAAAGCTTTGCGTGCAGGCACAAAAATACGCTCACAAAGCACTATCGCTTCGGGACCCGACACACGCACAACAGCAATTCCACCAACACCTGGCGCAGTAGAAATAGCACAAATTGTTTCTTTCATTTTTAAATAATTAGCCCCTTAAGCCCTTGCTATCTTATAAATTAACAAAGGGGAATAAGAGATAATTTATTCGTTTTAAATACAAGCAAAACTCGAAACTCAGAACTCGAAACTCGAAACTCGAAACAATGAATTTTTATATCCTATCCAAAACCGTAGTTATAAGCTTCACGATATACGGATTATAATCGGTATTTGCTCCTTTCACGCGGCGATTGGCTATGATACAACAAACCGTCATGGCTTTGTGTCCCATCATTTTTGCCAAACCAGCAATGGCCGAGCCCTCCATTTCGTAATTGGTAATTTTATATTTACCATGTCTGAATGTTTCAATTTTATCGTTCAATTGCATATCGGCCAAGTTGAGGCGCAACACACGACCTTGCGGACCATAAAATCCATTGGCCGAAATGGTTACACCACGAATCATATCATCTTTTCCGATACGTTCAATCAATTCAGGGTCGTTGTCAACCACATAAGGTGCAGCCAATTGTTTGTTCCAATCGAGGTGTTTCACCATTGCGGCCTCAAATTCGAGGTCGCTCACAGCATCGCGCCCTTCATAAAAGTTAATCATTCCATCAAACCCAATCGATTTTTCCGAAATTAAAAAGCTTCCTAGCGGAATGTCGGGTTGCATACCACCCGATGTACCGATGCGCACCATTGTAAGTTGGCGAAATTCGGGCTTTTCGGTACGTGTTTCGAGGTCGATATTGGCCAAAGCGTCCAATTCGTTTACAACAATATCAATATTATCGGTACCAATACCAGTAGAAATTACCGAAATGCGCTTGCCTTTGTATGTACCTGTAATTGTGTTAAACTCAC
>CAZEVV010000263.1:0-3418 GCA_964515675.1 uncultured Paludibacter sp.
CCTCAGCAAGGTGGTGGCTTTGTGGCTGACGGAGAGTGCCTCTATCCCTCACGCAGCACCTCTCCCTAACCCTCGGAAACATGCCCCGATTTATCGGGGAGGAGAGGGAACGAGCGTAGTTGAAACATTATAGCTATACTCAATTTCATTAAAAAGAATATTGTGCAAAGCACTGCCCCAATCGTAAATTGTAAATCAATAAATCGTAAATTCTTTCACCCCTAGCACTTCAAAAAAGCTATGCTTCGGGACGATAGAGGTCCAACGCTGTCATCTTTATACAAAGTAAGGGACAAGCGACCTCCTTGTCGCTTAAAAATGTATAAACGTTGTGTAAATGAATTGGTATTTCAATCGTAAATTGTAAATTTTTAAATCGTACATTTTTAAATCGCAGATACTAACAAAGCACACTGCACAAACTAACAAAAGCAACACCTAAAACTAAACAACGCATCACTATCTTTTAGTAGCTAGGGCATAGGGCTAGCCATGCTAGGGTATAGGGCTATCTAAGCTAGGGCTATACCCTAGCAGGTAAAACATCACTATCGTTTGCTTAGTTTTGCACTATCGTTTGGCTACTTTGTGGCGTGTGAATTGTTAGTTTGACACGAGACAAATGACTAAAAACATCCTAAACCTAAGATAAAACAATAGTAAATAATAAGTAGATTATGCGTAAATCAAATTAAAACCGACACTCCCTCCGCTTATTTTTACACCACAAAACACTATATAACAATCAATTAACTACACCTTTCAAAATAAGGCGACAAAAACCGCCTTATTTTTACGTTTTTGTAAAAATAAGCGGAAATCATGTAATTTTCATGCTTATTTTTACATAAAATGCGTGTGTGTGGCGAAAATATTTAAACTACTCAAGCTCCAAACCCATTTGGCTGAGTTGTTAGTTTTTTGAATGAAAAAAAGCATTTTATAAAAAAAAGCATTATCTTTGAAACATTGTTGCATTTAATTTGTTTAAACAATCAATTGTAAAAAATGACAGAAAATATAATGGAGGACGACAGAATTCCAGTAACGATTATAACAGGATTTTTGGGCGCAGGAAAAACTACGCTGCTCAACAATCTGATTAAAAAATATGATAAAAAGCGATTTGCTATTATCGAAAACGAAATTGGCAGCATCAACATTGACAGTGATTTGATTGTTGGGGCAAGCGAAAATATTTTCGAACTTTCGAATGGCTGCATTTGCTGTTCGCTCAATAGCGACTTCACTACGGTTGTCGAGAAATTACTCGAAAGCAATTTCGAATTCGACCACCTTTTAGTAGAAACTACGGGCATTGCCGACCCGCTATCGATTGTAAAAAAATTCATCGAAGGAGAGCGCATACAACATTTGTTTCGTATCGAAAGTGTGGTATGTGTTGCCGATGCAGCTAATATTGAAGATATTATGACCGAACAAATTGAAGTGCAGCAACAATTGGCGCTTTCGGATTGTGTGATAATAAACAAAACGGACAGTGTATCGGCTAATTATGCGCATGCATTACAGCAAAAGCTTCAAAAACTCAATCCAATGGCGCAAATTTTTGCAACATCGTATGGCGATTTGAACCAAATACAACTCACCGAGCATTATGCCTACGATGCTTTTGTGGTGGAAAAAGCTGTAAAGAAATTTGTAATTGCAAAAGCACCGCACACGCAGCCCTTGATAGCAACTGCACCAACATTGCGACACGACATTACGGCACTTGGCTTTGAGTTCGACCATCCGTTCGACATCGATAACTTTAGTCTTTGGATACGTAACTTTTTGTATTTCAACAAAACGACTGTTTTTCGCGCCAAAGGCATTTTAGCATTCGACCAAATGCCCGAACGCTATATATTTCATGCGGTGCGCGGCTCATTTTTGTTTGATGCAGGCGATGCTTGGGGCAGCGAAAGTGCGCACTCGAAAATTGTATTTATAGGCAAAAACCTCAACGAAGAGGAATTGCGCAATAATCTCGAAAAACTTTTAATAAAATAAAAAAACATATACTACAATGTCAGAAATTTGGATTTACGCCATAGCCAGCACATTATTTATCAGCCTATTATCATTCTCGGGAGTGGTATTTTTGGCATTTCAACCCAAAGTATTGAAACAAATACTTTTTGTACTTATTAGTTTTGCCGTAGGTGCACTTTTTGGTAACGCATTTTTCTTGCTCGTGCCCGAGTCGTACTACCATATACCAAGCGACAAACTCACTGGTATACTTGTAATTGCTGGGCTACTTTTTATGTTTATACTCGAAAAATTCATACATTGGCGACACAACCATAGCATCGACGAAGATGTTGCAAAACATCACGTTAAACCTGCACCATTGGGCTATATAAGTTTAATAACCGACGGATTGCATAACTTTACCGATGGCGTATTGATTGCTGCTGCTTGGATGGTGTCGCCCGAAATAGGCGCGGCAACAACAGTAACCGTTATGTTGCACGAAATACCGCAAGAGATAAGCGACTTTGGTGTTTTGATACATGCCGGATTTTCGCGTAAAAAAGCACTTTTACTCAATTTTCTATCGGCATGCACTGCCGTTTTAGGCGGCGTTTTCATGTTGGTATTGGGTCATTTTACCGAAGTGGCTACATATTATATCTTACCTGTTGCAGCTGGTGGATTTATTTATTTGGCTGGCACCGATTTATTACCCGAGCTACATCGCGAAAAATCGACCAAGAAAAATCTTATTCAATTTGCTGCCATAATTGCAGGTTTGGTTTTAATGTATTTCATTAGCGCCAATCACTCACATGGGCATCAGCATGGCGAAAACTGCGATCACACAATACATGTGCACGACGAAAACTGCGAACACGAACATGTGCACGACGAGTTTTGCGACCATGATGCCGACTTTATCGACCACGAAATAGAAGAAGATTCAACAATAAACAAACAGCATAATCATAATTAATTTTTGGTTGATAAAAATTGTATTTGCAAGTAAATGTCAATTGTGCATTCACTAAAAAAACAACTCAACTACTCAAACAATCTTAATATTATTGCTGTTTTGTGCGCCTCAACATTTGGGCGTATTATTAAACATGGCATATTATTTCGCAGTATAAATAATAAGAAACAGCATACTCAATAAAAATTCACTATTTTTGCAAGCTCAATGAAAAATGTATTCATTGAGCTTATTTTTTAAATTTACAGATGCAACATCAATTTCCATATACACTTTTAAATAAAAATGAGCTGATAATGCAAATGAATCGCTTAGCAGCTTTGGGCAAGGCATTTGTATTTATAGTCGACTACAAAGCCAACAGCGGCTATATTATTGAAAAAGAAATGCTTGATGAGAACTATATTCGATTCGATTTTAGCAATGCTAAGGCCACATCACAGAACCAAAAAATTG
>CAZEVV010000264.1:0-3416 GCA_964515675.1 uncultured Paludibacter sp.
CCATTTTTTTGCTTTATTTTCAGTATTCTACGGTTGTAGTACCACAATACTAAAGCAGCCAAGCCCATGTAAAACAATATAACATAGGCCATATATGCAAATTTTTGGATATTATCGATTTGGTTATTTTCCTTTATAATTAAAATATTGTTTTTTGATTGATAGATATAATATTCTTCAGCATTTTTGTGGTAAGTGAAAAACTCCTTCTTGTTTTTTGCAATATCTCTAATATCAAAGTTTTTGTCGGGTTTTGTCTGCCCCGATTGATAACTTAACAAGCCATTTTCGTAAATCGAAACATTGATATTGAGTTTGTTTTGCAAGTCGGGTGTTTCGCTACTAAAAAGATTGGGGAAACTATAACTCTTGAAATTTTGACGCTGAAAAAATTCGAACACAACACTTAATTTCGAACCATTTTTTCCAATAGTTTCGAAAATTCCAATATACGCCATATTATCGTAATTGGAAGGCACGTTAAAAAATTGCGTATCTTTTATCCGTCGAGCACTAATATCAACAAAGTCAGTGTAATTTTTAATACTCTCGCTATATTTATCGGCTATCAGCAAGCGCATTTCGTATTTACTCCAAAATCCGCGTAAGTATCTGTTGTTGAAATAATTGTTGAGTACGCGTGCCGAATCGGGATGCAAACTTTGGGTGAGTCGCGACAATTCGAATGTTATTTGTTCATTCAACTCTTCGAGCAAAATGTCGGCCATACGGTCGTTTTCGGTGTTTCCATTCACCAAAATGTTTTGAGCAATGATTTTGTATTTTTCATTCTTCTTTTCTTTGCTCATTGCAATAGTACTCTCGGTAACAATAATTGCAAACAACATAGCAATTATATATACGAAAATGCTCGTGTTTATTGTGTTTTTCAATATTAGCCCTAAATGTAACACAACGATAAGCAATGTAAAAGCAATAAGAAATCGAAAATCAAAGTTGAAAATTAAATCAATAATTGCGGCAATTATTACCAAAATGCCAATAGCAAAATATGCTTTGTGCTTATTATTGTTATCGATGTAATTGCTTGAAATATTTAAAATTAATGTTAAGCTTAACCCCCAAATGAAAATTAGAAAGTGCACCCAAATACTTACAAAGCTGAGGTCTTGTAGTCTGAAAATATTTAAATCGATGCTCGAATGAAATACCAAACCACTAAGAATATTGTAAAACGCAAAGAATAATATACTGAAAACCAGTAAGCCAATGTAATAATACAAATGTTTTTTAGTATGCGGTTTTAAGTGCCTGAAAAACAAATAGCTATTGGCCAATAAAAATAAGCTTATTATACTTAAATGACTTATCGACCCCAAAAATGGATTGGAAGCATACTGAAATGCTGAGAAAATCTCTTTCCAATATATCATTTCAGGATAATTAAAATACAAACTTATGCCCACAATGGTGGATGTGATGGCTATAATAAGTATTTTGATGCCCAAATTCAAACTTTTAAATAATGCAGGAAAATTGGCGTAAATATATAAAAGTAATATCAGTGCAATTCCCCACAAAACAAACGAAAACCAACCATATGTGTTGTTGTACACCGGGCTATTGCTTTCGATACTGAACAAGTAATTGCCTTCGCTATCGGTAATTGCATATTTTGTGCTCGCTTCGTTTTGTACAACTTCTATCGAACTATCGAGTTTAAATGCCGGGTGAAAATTGTTTTTTAGCTTGTCGTTTTCGTATGGGTAATAGTATTTTATGGGTTGAATGACCAAAAAAACATCATTTTCGGTTTTGCGTACAAAAGCCAAACAATGTGCATTGGCGGTTTTAAGGTATTGTATGTTTTTGTTTACATCAAAATTTAAATTGTTGAGCGGAATTGTGTTGCTCGACCAATACTCGAGTATTCCATTGCTATAAACAAAATAACTTAAGTCATTGTCAAGGTCAATTTTTTTGTTATACAAACTGTCGATTCCGCCTTGTGATACAATATCTTGAAGTACAATGAGCAATTTCGTAGCTTTAGTTTCAATGCGGTTTACCGTATTTGCGGTTTTTTTTAAATCGATGCTATGCAATGGTGAGCGATTGTAGGCAATATTGGCAGCCAATGCTAATAACAAGCATAGTATTGTTGCAAATAATGTTATTTTGTATTTTCGCTCCATGGCATTTTTTATGTTGTAAATTCAATATTATCTTTAATTTCGTCGACACAAATTTTTACAAAATCATATTTTGTATAATCGTCGCGTTTAAGCTCTTTGTTCCAAAAAATCAAATCGATGTCGATAGGCACTTCACCTTTTTTGCTTGTTGATGCCGATCGTCCCATTTCTGTTTCGATGTGCTTAAAGTGTATTGCTGTTTGCTCAGCGCTGTCATCCGACAAAATTTTAATTGCCTGATTAAGGAAATTGTGTTTGTACTTTTCGCCCACAGGTTCCGATTCGATAATTTTACTTTGGTCGATAATTTCGAAATAATCGGCTAGCTTTATTTTTACTAGCTCCATATTTTTTTCTTTGTCCATGTTCGAGCCAAGCATTACTATAGCTGTATTCATTTGTATATGTTTTTAAAAAAATTACTATTTTGTAACCTTCATGATCAATAATTGTAGAGTCAATAGTCTAATTATCAGCATGTTATTGTTGTGCATGTTACATGGTATTTAATTTTTATTATTTTATATTTATTGGTTCTGTATGTATGTTTGTAATCGTTTGTTGACCAAAGCGTTTACGTAATTTTTTCTCTAATTCTGTTGCAATATCATGTGTACGTACAAAACTGGTATTTTCATCAATTCTAATATGTACATCGATGGCATAAACATTGCCAATCTTTCGAGTCTTTAAATTGTGATAATTCACAATGTCTTTCTCCAGTTCAATAATGAGTTCAATTTCAGCTTCTGTTTCGTTGGGCAGTGCTTTTTCGAGCAACTCATGAATGCTTGGTATGCCCAATTCGAATGCAACTTTAAAAATGAAAATACTTACTACGACGCCTGCAATGGGGTCGAGTATGCGCCATTGTTCGCTCAAAAATATTGCTCCAGCTATGCCAAGCGCAGTGCCAACCGACGAAAATGCATCGGACCTGTGATGCCATGCATTGGCAATAACCGCATTACTTTCGATACGCATTCCTACTTTGCGGGTGTACCAATACAGGCCTTCTTTAACAAAAATCGAGCCTAATGCTGCTCCAAGGGCCAACAAACTTGGCTGTTCAATTTTGGCGCCATTCCAAACATCATATATTTTGCTTGCCCCACTCCAAAATATTCCTATTGCAACAATTATTAAAGCTACGCTAATGAGCATTGTTGCAAAAGTTTCGTATTTTCCATGGCCATATTTATGGTCGTGGTCGCGCTCTTTTCCCGAAATACCAATGAAGAATACTACAATCATATCGGT
>CAZEVV010000265.1:0-3381 GCA_964515675.1 uncultured Paludibacter sp.
TAGCACGGATTGCAAATTGGCGATAGGGGGCGGTGTGGTATTGAGCGGGTGACTCAAAGTCACCCGCTCAGTTAGGAAATAAATTACTATATTTGCATTTAAAAAAAAATGAAGACAAAGTTAATGAAATTGGACATTATGATTTTAGATATATTTTTTTAATAAGTACTATAATATTGCCCTAATATTTTTCGTTATATTGAAAAATTACGTTTAGAGGCGTAGATGATTTGATATAAGTGCAAAATACATTAGTACCTGCAATTCGAAAAAAGCAAATTTATGTATTAACTGTAAATTAAACTGTATATGGAAAAGAATAATACCTTCAATCAACTATCTAAGCAAATAGAATTAACACATTTGGCTATGCAGCAGAGTGTTGGTAGAGCTATAAATCAGCATCTTACATCTAGAAATTGGTTGATTGGATATTATATAAAAGAGTTTGAACAAAATGGCGAAGAGCGTGCGAAATATGGAGAAAAACTACTTGTGTCGCTGTCGAAGCAGTTGAAAATTAAAGGATTAGGTCGTTCGATGTTAGAGTATTGTCGATTGTTTTACAGTTCGTACCCGCAGCTTGGGAATGAGATAATACAATATGTACTTTCAATTTCCCAATCGGTGATTGGGAAATTAGCTTTTCCAACAGCAATACCTCATTTTTTGGCAGAAGATGCAAACAGTGCGGGTTCTTCATGTGAGAATAAATATAAGGATATTGAAGTTTCGCCAGCAAAACTTTTTTCGACCTTATCATTTACACATTTCGTAGAACTAATTCAATTAGATGATAGTTTAAAACGAAGGTTCTATGAGATTGAATGTATAAAAGGTTGCTGGAGTGTGCGTGAATTGCAGCGACAGATAGGTAGTTTGTGTTTCGAACGTGCAGGTTATAGTGAACGACCGGATTTTTTGATGGCACAAACGCATGCAGTAGCCGAGAAAGATAGTTTGCAATTGATTATAAAAAATCCCTATAACTTTCAGTTTTTAGGAATTAGGGATAAAGATATCGTAAACGAAAATGAATTAGAAACAGCTTTAATGATTCATTTGCAAGACTTTATCCTCGAATTGGGTTATGGATTTTGTTTTGAAGCAAAGCAAAAAAAAATATTGATTGATACAGAGTATTATTCAATTGACTTGGTGTTTTATCATCGCATATTGCATTGTCATGTATTGATAGAATTGAAAACTGAAAAGTTTAAACACAAACATATTTCACAACTAAATACTTATATTGAGTACTATAAACACAATGAAATGCACGAGGGTGATAATGAGCCAGTAGGTATATTGTTAGTTACTGATAAGGGTAAAGCATTGGTAGAGTATGCTAAAGGATCGATGGACAATCAATTATTTGTGTCGAAATATATTTTAGAATTGCCTTCGAAAGAAAAATTAGCTAATTTCTTACGAAGTGAATTGAATAATGGATATGTCGAACCATAATTATAATATTGAAGCTTGAAGCTTCACTTAAAATCCGCGCATGCGAATGTGTCGTTTCGTTTAGCACTTTTGGGGACGATAGAATTCCGATTCTGTCGTTTGAATTGAGATCCTTCCTGCTAGCGCGGATTTATCTCCCTTTGGTCGCTGACCGTTGGTTGCAATCGGTG
This sequence comes from uncultured Paludibacter sp., assembly GCA_964515675.1. Taxonomy (GTDB): domain Bacteria; phylum Bacteroidota; class Bacteroidia; order Bacteroidales; family Paludibacteraceae; genus Paludibacter. The sequence goes on from CAZEVV010000265.1 coordinate 1,638, forward strand.
CCTTGCTATGGTAGCACGGATTGCAAATCCGCGCTAGCAACCCGCCGCCACCGACATCGCTTAAATTAAAATTATCGCACGGCGGGTGCTAGAGCTGATGCAAGTCGCACTAAGTGTTCTAACCGCCGCCACACAAATCCACCAAGAGAGGGTGTCTCTCTAAGAGACGCCATCTCACTTTGGCTTATAGCACTTCCACTTGTGCTAAAATAGTACGAAATTATTATATTGGTTTGTATTCAATTTTTCCGTTGCGGCCGCTATAGCCATTGGGGCCATTGAGTCCGCTACGGCCCGAGAGTCCATTACGGCCGCGTGGGTCGCCACTGCCGCCACTACCGCCGCTACCACCCGAGCCACCGCTACCGCCCGAGCCACCCCAACCTGCTCTTACGTCGATTTCGATATTATTGAGATACGGACGTGCTGCTTCGTTGTAATGCACTATTACCCAGCCACCATTGCCGCCATCGCCGCCAGCACCACCATAACCGCCATCGCCGCCATTACCTCCGTTGCCACCCGGACGTTGTTTTTCGATTTTTTTGATAATCTCAATTTTTGTTTCTTTGCCAGCAGTGTCCTTTTTAATGATGTATTCTTTTATTTCAACCGTATATTTTTCGCCATCCTGTCCTTTGCCACCTGCACCGCCACTGCCGCCGCTACCGCCCGAGCCGCCATTGCCACCGCTGGCATTAATTTTTAATTTAGCCTCGCTGGTGTTGAGCAAATAAAAATTATGTTTGTTGGTATTTATGTTTATCACTTCAACTTTTAGCAATGCTGTTTGCAAAATACTATCGAAATAATGCTCCACAAACACATCGAGGTCGTCGCCTGTGTCGCCATGATAACCGTTGCGACCATCGTCGCCATGTTGCCCATGTTGCGAGGTGCTTCCGCTCGAACCGCTCGAACCGAAAAAGCCCGAACTGCCACTCATGCCCGAGGCATTTAAAAAATAATTGGCTTTGTAATCGAGCAATATATCAAAAACATCATACACATTACTGTCGCGCTTATGTTGTACCAAAAAGCCCGGAAGATGGTCGGGGTGATCGAATATATTATTACTAATTGTAAATACACCATCTCTGTGCCAACCACCGCGCACCAGCACATCGTAGTCGTGCAAATGTTTGCGCACCTGTTGGTTGTTGTTGAGTACCAGTTGGTAATTGTTGTTGTAGCTTATGTCCATGCCAAAACGGATTGCTGCACCAGGATGACGGTTGAGTTTTGTAACAGGAAATAGTTTTAGCTTTGTTTCGTAATTCAAGTCGATGGTGTCGTAAAAAATTTCGTCTTTATTTTTTCGAAACTGTATACTTATGGGTATGCTTTGCCCACTAACACAATTTTTTGAAATATAAATATATCCGTTGAAAAATCGCGCATGTTCCGACTTAATACTAATGTTTCGCCACGATATATTGCCATTTAATAAGCCTTTGGTTTGATGAATTCTGTTGTTCGAGTCAACAAAGCTTATTCCAATACGATGTGCTGTGCCGGGCAAAAGACATAAGTTGGTGTCAATTTCGAGCTTAAGTTTTACTATGTTTAAGTCGGATGCCGAAAGCGAATTGTGAAGTAATGTGCTCATTAATAGCACGAGCAGCAGGTTTCTGATTTGAGCAAATTTTGTATTCATGGTTCAATAATTTTTTGTGATTAGAAATTGAGATTGTATGTAAAAAAGATTTTTTTTAGTTGATACTTGTTTCGTGTGTCTTTAATA
>CAZEVV010000266.1:0-3375 GCA_964515675.1 uncultured Paludibacter sp.
TCCTACGCTCAAAAGTTGTTTCTCGGGCGCATTGGGCTTAAAGCGTTTGTAAAAATCGATGGTGAACAACATGGCCGACGAATTGAACAGTGAAGCCAACGAACTCATAAGTGCAGCCAAAATACCGGCTACCACCAATCCTTTAACACCTGCAGGCAAAAGTTTTGCCACCAAAGTAGGGAATGCAGCATCGGAGTTTACATTGCCATTGGCCAACTCGGGCAAGAAACTACCGGTTTTCGAGTGCAATGCAAAGGCTATCATGCCCGGGATAAGGAAAATGAAAACTGGCGTAAGCTTGAGGTAAGCTCCGAAAATGGTACCACGACGTGCTTGTGTTTCGTCTTTACCCGAAAGTACACGTTGCACAATGTATTGGTCGGTACACCAATACCAAAAACCAATGATTGATGAGCCAATAAACACGCCCAACCATGGGAAATTGGCATCGCTATTGCTGCGAATGAGGTTACCCATGCTATCGCCATAATCGTTTACAGGTGTGGCACGCACAATGGTCATCATTTCGTCCCAACCGCCCAGTTCGCGCAAGCCGAGCACTACAATAATGAGTGAGCCCAACAACAAAATGGGTGTTTGCAATACCGAGGTATAAAGCACCGATTTCATACCGCCCAACACCGTATACACAGCAGTTATCAAAACCAAGCCAATGGCTGCAATCCAGAAAAAGTCGATGCCCCAAAGTTCTTTAATGCCAAACACTTGCTGAAACACCAATCCGCCTGCATATACAGTTACCGCCACTTTAGTAAGCACGTAACTAATGAGCGAAATAACCGAAAGTATGGTGCGCGATTGTGGGTTGTAGCGTCGTTCCAAAAACTCGGGCATGGTAAGCACCATACTACGCGAGTAAAACGGAACAAAAACCCAACCTAAAATAAGTATCATCCAGCCTTGCACTTCCCAGTGTGCCATGGCCATACCACTCGATGCACCAGCACCAGCAAGCCCAATGAGGTGCTCGGAGCCAATATTCGAAGCAAAAATTGAAGCACCAATGGCAATCCATGTAGCATCGCGCCCAGCAAGAAAATAATCGCCCGAGTCGTTTTGCTTTTGCCTTGTTACCCACACTACAATGCCGATAAGCGCTAACGCAAATCCGCCAATAACTAACCAATCTAATGATTCCATAATATTATTTATTAAAATACTAGCCCCCCACCCCCCTCAAGGGGGAGTCTGAACTAAGTTTGAAAAAAATTGATATATTTTAAAAACTAAAAATCAATAATTAAATAACACATCGATTCAAATCAAATAATTATGCATTTTTATCGATACAATTTCTTGCATTTGATGCTATAAAATTACTTTGCATTTAAAAACAAAGTATAAATTGAGATGTGTTTTTTATAATTTAAAAAGAACATTTACATTCCCAATTCCCCAAATATAAATCCGCACATATATTGCCCCCCTTGAGGCGTTTACCTCATGACGTAAGGAGGGAGGGGTTGGGGGGCTTATTAAGAAAACAATTCCTTTTCGGTGAATGCGCCTAGTTTCAAGTAATTTTTGTACAATTCTTGATAAATGGCTACATTTTCGGCTATTGGATAATATTCCTGCGCAAAGCCCATTCCCATGGCTTTTTGTGCATCTTCCACCTTATCGTAAACGCCTGCAACCACGGCAGCAAACATTGCGGTACCAAAGGCACATGCTTGTTCGGCTTTGGCCACTTTTATAGGCATATTGAGCACATCGGCCAATGTTTGCATCACGAATGGCGATTTCAATGCGATACCGCCGATACCAATAATTTCGTTGATTACAACACCGTTTTCGATAAAGCGGTCGACAATGGCTTTCGAGCCATAAGCTGTAGCCTCTACCAATGCACGGAAGATGAGCGGCGCTGAGCTGCCGAGATTTATGCCTGTGATAGTGCCTTTCACTTTTTGGTTGGCATCGGGCGTGCGACGGCCATTCATCCAGTCGGTAGCCAAAATGGTCGATTCGGAAACAGGAACCTTCATGGCTTCGATGGATAATGCAGGTATAATTTGATCCACAGTTTCGTCGATTAGCTTTTGTTTTGTAGCTTCGTCGACCAATGTTGTTTTAGCAAGCACATTCACAACAGGCCATGCCACCACATTTTTAAACCATGCATACACATCGCCAAAAGCCGATTGACCAGCCTCGAGACCCACCATGCCTGGAATAACCGAACCATCCACTTGTCCGCAAATGCCCGGAATAAGTTTGTCGCCCATTTCGTCGTAACTCGACACCATAATGTCGCAAGTTGAAGTTCCAATAACACGTACCAACGCACCAGGTTTCACTTCGGCTCCTACAGCACCCATATGACAGTCGAATGCACCTACTGCAACTGCTACTTTTGTTGTTAAACCAAGACGAGAAGCCCATTCCTCGGTCAGTTCGCCAGTTTTTTTGTCGCTAGGGCAAGTGCTCGTGTAAAGTCTTTCGCGATAGCCAGCCAAAAGCGGATCGAGTGCTACCAAGAAATCCTCGGCAGGAAGTCCACCCCATTTTTCTAGCCACATAGCTTTGTGTCCCGATGCACAACGACTACGGCAAATTTCGTGCGGATTGGTTTTTCCAACCAATAAGCCTGGCAACCAGTCGCAATGTTCTACAATCGAATAGGCAGCTTCACGCACTTTTTCGTCGGCACGAAGTACATGCAACGCTTTTGCCCAAAACCATTCCGAAGAATAAATACCACCTTCGTATGAAGTATAGTCGATATCCCATTTAGCGCATAAATCGTTAATTTCTTCGGCTTCTTTGATTGCAGTATGATCTTTCCACAACACAAACATGGCGTTTGGATTTTCGGCAAACTCGGGCAACATGGCCAGCGGCGTACCATTTTTATCAGTAAAAACAGGCGTACTACCTGTTGTGTCGAAGGCAATACCCACCACATTTTCGGCAGTGCCAGCCGGACACTTACTCAATGCATCTTTTACTGTGAATTCCAATGCGTCGATATAATCCTGCGGGTGCTGACGGTATTGATTGGCAGTTGGCACACAATACTTACCCTCCATCCAGCGTGGATAATATTTCACCGACGAAGCCAATTCCTCGCCTGTTTCGGCATTTACAACAACGGCACGTGCCGAGTCGCTACCATAATCTAATCCTATTACGTATTTCATAATATTTCCCAGCCCCCTAAATCCGCCTCAAGGGGGACTTAAAGATAGCTTTTTTGATATTTTATAATTAATTTTTTTATCGCACTTTCCCAAATTCCCCCTTGAGGGGGTTAGGGGGCTTCCTTATCTAAGCGCTTTGTTCAACATATAATACACTTCGTTGTTGCGAATGTCTTGTTTGAACTGACGGATATTGGTGTTTTTGTCGATA
>CAZEVV010000267.1:0-3342 GCA_964515675.1 uncultured Paludibacter sp.
TTTGTGAACTGAACATACGAAAAAATCGTATGTTCAGTTCATCAAATGTGAAAGCGTTAACATTATCCGCACTTCCCCTTATCCCTCCCCATGTTATTAGTAACTTTGCGGTCTTATTTTGGGTTGATGCTTTTTTAATATTTGTGTTATGACTGCATGGTTTCGTTTTCTTTTCAGCAACAAACGCTTGCTGAACTTTGGTTTTTTGCTCAATTTTTTCTCGGCCTACGGACATACATTTTTTCATATCGATATTTGTATCTTTTTGGATGCTCGATTTTGGTATTTCTAAAGCTTATTTTGCAATATGTTTTCTACCTTATTGTTGTTTAGCACAGCACTTGGGCCGCCAGCTTTTGGCTTTTTTATCGACCGAAATTATAGTTTTGATAGTTTATTGAGCATTGCAGCCCTAATGGTAGCAGTTATTTTTGTGGCTAGTTTTAAGGTAAAAAAGTAAAAAATACATTGCCATAATTCATTGTTTTGCACCCGATAGGGTATAATGTATGTGCGTTTGAGCTGTTTTATACCTTATCGGGTATATTTTGTTGTGCTTTGTTGATAGTAAGACAAAAGAGCAAAGAGCAAAGACAAAAGAGCCAAGAATGAAGAATCAAGAGTAATGAGCAAAGATGCTTCATGCTGTAAATTAATCGATTACAAGATGAATATGTCAGCTTGTTTTATTCGTTAAATATAATAAGAATTTAAAAAATGCATACAATGGAGCTTTCTGAATTTTTAAAACAGCGTCGTCAAGCAACACGCTTAACGCAACAAGATTTAGCCGATAAAGCAGGTGTAGGTTTGCGTTTTATACGCGAAATGGAGCAAGGAAAAGCTACATTGCGCTTGGACAAAGTAAATCAGGTTTTGCGCTTATTTGGACACGAAATGCAGCCTGCACTCATGGATCGTGAAAAATTATTGAATCCAGAAATCTTGAAAAAATGATTTTCCAAAAAGTAAAAATAACATTTTGCCAACTAATGTCAATAACGCATATTAAAAATAAAATTACCAAACTCGAAAATGTACTATGTTAAATTTCTTCATTCGCTTGTATGTCAGCAAATAAGTTTGTATATTTCGCTTTTTTTAGAGTGAATACTTAAAATTGTATTTTTGCTTGTTATTTGAGTTTAGATATGATTTAATGATTGCTTCGTAAAGTGCTGAAATGCATTTTTAAGTATAAGAGATGTTTCGATGAATGATAAATTAACCCAAATGCGAAATTGATACGATGAATGAAGTTAAGTATGATGTTGATGCACTAGATAGTGTTGATTGGCAAGATGTTCGGTTTGTTGATATATTTGATATATCCGAAATACAGCATATGCAAGATTTGTTTGCCGATGCGCATGGCGTAGCATCGTTGATAACAGATATTGAAGGTAATCCAATTACAAGGCCAAGTAATTTTACAAACTTTTGTGCAAAAATAATTAGAAATACCGAAATTGGTTGTGCCAATTGTTTCAAATCGGATGCCGCTTTGGGTAGATACAACCCGAATACAGCGAATGTACAACAATGCCTGAGTGGCAGTTTGTGGGATGCAGGTGCGTCGATTACGGTAGATGGAAAGCATATTGCCAATTGGTTGATAGGCCAAGTGCGCAACGAGGATATTGATATTGAAAAACTGATGCAATATGCCAACGAGATTGGTGTGGACAGCGATGCCTATAAAGCAGCATTTGAGAAAGTGCCAGTGATGTCGACCGAAAAATTCACGAAAGTTGCCAACCTTTTATTTCTTATTGCCAACGAATTGTCGGAAAAAGCATACAGCAATATACAGTTCAGGAAACAGATAGACAAAAGCGAAATTGCACACAAAGCGCTCAAAGAAAGCGAAGAGTGTTTTCAACTACTATTCAACAAAGCGCCGCTTGGTTATCAATCATTGGACATAAATGCTTGTTTTATCGATGTGAATCAGAAATGGCTCGATACGCTTGGATATGAACGCGAAGAGGTTTTGGGTAAGTGGTTTGGCGATTTTATGCCTCCAAAATACCAAGATTTAGTAAAAATGAATTTTCCAAAATTTTTGGCACAAGGTCATATTCATGCCGAATTAGAAATGCTACACAAAAATGGCAGCACTTTGTTTGTTGCTATCGACGGAAAAATTGGTACAGATAGTGACGGGAATTTCAAACAAACACATTGCATTTTGCAGGATATTACCGACACCAAACGCACATTGGATGCCTTAAAAGCAAGTGAAGAAAAACATCGCACAATTTTGCAAACAGCTATGGATGGGTTTTGGTTGGTCGATTTGAATGGGAATTTGCTCGAAGTAAACGATGCCTATTGCAAAATGTCGGGGTATACCGAGGATGAACTTCTAAAAATGAATATCGGCGATTTAGATATTGTTGAAAATGAGGATATAACAAAAGAACATATACACAAAGTAAAAACATACGGACATGATAGATTTGAAACCAAGCACAGGCGCAAAGATGGAAGTGCAATTGATGTTGAGATTACCGTAAAATTATTTGGAGTCGATTTGCTGGTGGTGTTTCTGCGCGATATTACAACGCAAAATATTGCAAAACAAGCTTTAACGGATGCAGAGTGGAAATTTAAGGCATTGTTCGAACTTGGCCCTATTGGTGTGGCTTATCACCGTATGATTTACGACGAAAATGGTGCGCCATTCGATTATTATTTTATCGATGCTAATGCAAGTTACAATCAGCTCACAGGTGTAAGCCCAAAAGGTATGACTGTTCGGCAGGCTTTTCCGGGCATCGAAAACGACCCCTTCGATTGGATTGGGAATTTTGGGCGTGTAGCAAAAACAGGCGAAACATTTCGTTTCGAGCAATTGTTGCAATCGAATGGTCGTTGGTACGATTGCGTGGCCTATCAGTATATGCCCGACCATTTTGTGGCAGCATTTACCGAAATTACACAACGCAAAGAGGCCGAGGCGCTGTTAGAGAAGCAAAAGTTGAGTTTGTCATCCATAATTGAAGGTACAAATGTTGGTACTTGGGAATGGAATGTGCAAACTGGCGAAACAATTTTCAATGAACGATGGGCCGAAATTGAAGGTTATACTTTGGACGAAATTATGCCTGTTTCTATTGAAACATGGAAAAAATTTGCACACCCTGATGATGTAATTATTGCAACCGAAAAATTGAATAAACACTTTGCTGGTGAGCTCGATTATTATGAAATTGAAACACGCATGAAGCACAAGAATGGCGAGTGGGTTTGGATATTGGACAGGGGCAAGGTGCATACTTGGACGGCTGATGGAAAGCCACTTATGATGTCGGGGACGCATTTGGATATTACCGAACG
>CAZEVV010000268.1:0-3333 GCA_964515675.1 uncultured Paludibacter sp.
CAATGCACAAACACTGTATGGTATACATTCCGAGGGTACAGGGGCAATTGTATTGGAAGAAAATCAAATTCAAAATCTGACCAATGCAACAACCAACGCAACAGCCGCAACACGTGGCCGGGTAAATGGTATTTGGGTGAATGCTGGAAGTTCGAATGCCATCAATAACAATATCGTGCGCAACCTGTCGATTGCTAACTTGAATAATGCTGTCGATCTCGAAGCATCTGCCATAGGCATTAACCTCACAGGAGCTGTGGCTAATCGTACAGTGAACGATAACCGAATAAGTTTCGTTAGCAATACCAATGCAAGTTATGCTGGGTTGGTTTTTGGATTGTATTTCAGTAGTGCAACAACGGGCACAAATACTGTGAATCGTAATTTTATTCACAACATTACAGCAACAAGTGCAAATGCTGCTGTTGCAGGTATTATCAAATCATCGAGTGCAGCAACCTTTGCAAACAATATTATTAGTTTAGGTGCTAATGCTACTGGGGTCACTATTTACGGTTTTTATGATGTAGGTGGTGCCAGCAATACAACAAATTTATATTTCAATACAATATATATAAGTGGTAGTGGTGGTGCTGTTAGATCAATGGCATTGCTTGTAAACTCGGCGGATAATACACGCAACTTCCGCAATAATATTTTTCACAATGCTCGTTCGCGAACAGGTGGTTCGGGTTCGCATTATGCAATTTTCTATAATGCAGCGGGTAATAGCAATCTTACAACCAATTACAATAATTATTTGGCAACTGGCACCAATGGCGTATTGGCTGCTTATGGTGGTTCGAATCGTGCAACGCTTGCCGATTTGCGTACAGCTACAGGTGGCGATGTGAATAGTATTAGTACTTTACCGCAGTATGCCAATGCCAACCCAACAACCGATCCTGCGCACTACAAACCTACGGTAACGCTTACAGGTATTGAAGGCACAGGCGTTGTTACCGACTTTGGCTTGTTTAGTCGCCCTGCTACTGCACCAACCATGGGAGCATGGGAGCTTACAGTAAATAAATGGAAAGGGAATATAAGTACCGATTGGAATACAGCTGCCAACTGGACCGGAAATACTGTACCGCCTGTGGATGCTACCATCGAATTCGATGCCGTACCTTTGCGTCATTGTATCATGGATCAAAATCGTTTTGTAAACAATATTATTAATGCACAAGGTACTTATCGTGTAGTTACCAACGGTTTCCGCTTACGTATAAAAGGCGAATTGCAATTTACGAATGGTGCACAAATCGATGCTACATCGGTAAATTCAACAGTCGAATTTGCAGGCACTACGCAACAACAAATTCCTACAGGTGCATTTTTCAATAACAATGTGTACAATATCGACATAAATAATCCGAACAATGTTGTGCTCAATGGTACCTTGCGTTTGCTCAATAATATTGTCGCAACGCAGGGTCGCTTCAATGGTTCGAGCAATCCAACAAACTTTGTGTATGCTGGGGCTGCATTACAAACCATCAATAGCAACATCTTTTTTGATAATCGTTTGCACAATCTCACTATCGACAATGTAGTAGGCGTGGAGCACAATACCGATTTGACATTGAACAACAACTTAACTATAAATGCTGGTCGGAAACTTACTGTTTTGCCCAGCCGATTGTTGTATGTGAGTGGCAATGTTGTGAATAATGCTGGAGTCAATGGTCTTATCATTAAGTCGAGTGCAAGTCAGCCCAACGGGTCGTTGATATTTTTCAATGCGCAATCCAATCCAGTGCAAGCCACTGTCGAAATGTATTCGAAAGCGAGCTGGAATTTGAACAATGCGTCAGGCAATCGCTACAATTGGCAATTTATGGGTATTCCTGTGCGCAATCTCGTTGCAGTGCCTACATTCACAGGGGCATATGTGCGTCGCAAAATCGAACATGGCACAACCATTTCAAACCACTGGGTACCGCTCGAAGACAACTCGGTGATGTTGCCTTTTGTGGGTTACGAATTGGTGCAGCCCGCACCCAAAACTTATAGCATACAGGGCGAATTGGTAAATCAAAGTTTCAATTCGGGGCCATTGGCAGTAACACCTACTGCTCTTTATCCTGGTCAGCACTTGTTCTCCAATCCTTATACAGCGGCCATCGATGCGCGCCAAATTGTATTTGGTAGCAGTATGGAAAAAACCGTATGGATGTACAATACGGGTACTTTTGCCGCTTGGGATGCAAGCGAAAATCGCAAAGTGGGCGAAAATCCTGGTCAACATACCGCCATACCTCAGGATTTGGCTGGCTTTGGAGGCATACCAGTGCAAATACCCTCGATGGGTGCTATCTTGGTACGTGCCACGGCTGCCAATGCCAATGCTTTTGTAAATTTCCCGTATGCGGCTGTGAGCATGAAAAATACCGACCGTCAGAGGGCTAAAGCTGCCGATGTTGCTGCCGGAAGATCATTGGAAAACGAAGGCATAGCCATGAGCATAGTTCACCTCGAAGGCGCAACATCGAGCGATAAACTGTGGTTGTTTACCGGCGACCAATTTACTGCCGATTTCGACAATGGTAGCGACGGACGAAAAATGTCGGGAGGCGTGCTCAATGCCGAATTGTTTGCCATCGAAAAGGGGGTACATTATCAAATAAATGCGAGTCCTGAGTTGCACAACAAAAGCATAGGTTTCCGTGTTGGACAGGACGAACGATATACTTTGCGTTTCGAGCATCAAAATGTGGATAGCCGTTATAGCAAAATTTATTTGCACGATTTGCTCACCAATGTCATTGTTGATATTACCGAAAGCGAAAGTACTTACGCTTTTACTGCTGTCAATCAGTCCAATTCGGTGGAGCGTTTCCGTATTCTTACACGCAAAAACAACGACAGTGCCGATCAGAAATTTACAGTTTTTGCTGGCTCAAATCAAATATATGTTGAGAGTGCAACCTTGAGCAATGCGCAAATTATGGTTTACGATGTTACAGGCAGGTTGTTTGCTCGCCAAAATATGAATGGCACTTTGCACAGCGTAACGGTTCCTGCACATGGCAGTTATGTCGTAAAAGTAGTTGAGGGTGTCGATACCCACACCCAAAAAGTAATTGTACAATAACAAAAAAAGTGAGGCTCGCAAGTCTCACTTTTTTTGTTGAATAGTGTGTGTAGTTGAACTTTGATTCTGATTTTGAACTTGTTTTCGAGCTAGTTGTGTTGTGATAATAATGCAAAACCGTAGCGACCAATCATCAAACAAAATATTGATTCATTGCCTTAAGTTATTCCAATTGAATTAATATTTAAACCCAAAGTCAACTTTGGTATAATGCCGATGCCTACAAACAAATTGGA
>CAZEVV010000269.1:0-3326 GCA_964515675.1 uncultured Paludibacter sp.
TACGAATTCATTGCACTAAATCGCAAATTAAAAGGCTTTGAGTTAAAGCTATAATTCATCCGATAACTCATTCCCTGTAGCGTAGTGTCGCCCAAAGCACCAAGCTTATAATACACATTCGAGCCCATCAGCTGCAAATTCACATTATGATTTTTTAGAAAGCTAAGCCCTAATCCCAACAATGCCGAACTTGCCTGATAATCTTTATCGGGATGCGCTTCATGTGTCAACTCAGTCAGAACAGACAAACGTTTAAAGCCCGTTTGATATCCAAAATTAAGCCCTAGATTTTGTGTATAAGGATTTTGGATTAATGAATAATTGAAACGATGGTTTTGACCCAAACGATAAGCACCAACAATACCCCTACCGCTGATTGAATGTAAGTTACCTGAAAAAACATTGTAACCCAACTGTACAACACTTCGCTTGTCGATATATCTAACATTGTACATCAACTGCCTATTGAAATCGAAATCGGTTGATAAACCATCGAACCGAAAATTTTGCATACCAGTGTAATAAGTCAACTCACGATCCTTTTCGAATTGAAGTGTACCATAAATATTCAAACTATGTCGAGGTGCATAATTCGACATTATATTATAAATAGAATATTCGAAATTGAGAGGCGTATTTTGTTGTTGACGTTCGTTGGTATAAGTACTATTAAGTTTTTTCACTAATAATTCGGACGAGCGTTTGGTGCGATCGGTTGAAGCTGCAACACGAACAGTTGATTCGCGCCAGTTATTTTCGTAGCGAAACCTTTCGGAAGCCGACAGTTTGGTATGATAGCTAACATTAGTAACTATCACGGTATCAGTAAAAGCGGGCAATTCGATATATTTCGACACATCGCCCATGATTTGATTATCGGGATTGAAAAGCATTTTGCCCAATCGATAATCGAGTTTTATAAGTTCATTGGTATTACCTTTGTTCGACAAACGAACGCGTACGCTTGCATTAGGAAAATTGTCGGTAATAATTAAATTAGTACTTTCGACATTAAAATCCCAATTTACAATGGGCGGAACAGCAAAATATGTAGCTAACTGATATTGACGGGTTTTGGTTCGAATATTAGCACTAACAATATATGTCACATTTCCAACGGCCTTACTATCAGGCGAAATGCGAATAGGCAAATACACTGTATCGCCCGGCACAACAGTAAATTTATTATTCGAAAACGATATAATTTTCCATGTTTCGGGTCCTGTGAAAGATAATTCGGCATCAATACTTTTGTTGCCATCGGTCCACACCCTAAGTGTATTAAAAAAAGTTTGATTCGGTCCTACTGAGCTATTTTCTTTAAGAAATGCCATCCTTAACTCATCACTTGCCATAGCACCACCAGTATAAAAGAAACTGAATACAAATAGCAAACAAGAGCGCAAAGCCCAATGATGTATAATATGGAATATGTTTTTATAATTATAAGTCACAATATCAATTTTTCTACTTTCTGATTAAACTCAAATACCATTGAAAAGTGGTACGAGTTCAAACTCAATTTCCACATTATAGAAGTCGGGTATTTCGCCCATCAAACCACCATTACCCAAAGCATCGGGCACACCACAAGTGTATGATACTGTAAGTTGATGATTGGCCCAATTGAGATTGGTCCACATGAGTGGGTTGTCATAAATAAATAGTGGCGTCCAATCTGTAGCGAGTGGCACATAGCCATAACTACTGCCCGACTCGAGACCCAAAAAGTTATCAGCCTTCACTTTAACAACATCGAGGGGCAATTGAGCGACAGCCGACTTGAGGTGCGTTTGATTATTAAACGCTCGGAAATAAAGAACGAAACCAGAAATATTATCGTGACCAGGCACAGCTAAATTGGTGATAGTAATACCAAACCGTGTACCTACATTAATATTAATACCTTCTTTGATACGTGCTAAGTTCGAAAAATTAAAAGGCACATTATTGCCATACAACACCGAAAGTCGTGCCGTATTCCACTCTTGCGCATGCAATTGCACAAGCCATGCCGACAATAGGCAAAGCACAGAAACGAGCAACGGTTTTAAATTTAATCTAGATAATTGCATGTAAGCGTTAATTTTTCGAAGCATTCGACAGAAAGCTTATTTAAAAAGACACAAAATCAAGTTTTAGCCAATACAAAATTAAAAAACAGCTAAAACAATGACAATTAGAACATAGTACTTTTGTAACCTCAATCACAAAGCACTAAAAAATTTCGACAAAAGTACAATTTAAAAAGTATTATTGCAACACTCTAATTAGGGAAAGTGTGTTGTAAGTGTTTAAAAATTGGTGTTTAAAAACTGGCGGTTCTTTATACATTTCGATATGAAAAGAAGATACAATTAATAAAATGAGAATATCACACAAAAAAAATTCGAGTAAAATTCTCAAAAATGCTTTATTAATTAGTATCGAAATGGTGAGAACGAAATAAATCCGCGCTCACCATTACATATAAATTTAATGTTGAAATTAGTTGATCGAAAGATCGAACAATACGTTCACAACATATCTGTCAGGAGTTGGACTTGGATTTTGGTCAATCAATGGAACTGCGTTCATAGGAACAACAGTACCTTGTTCGATAGTACCACATCTCCAGTTAAGCGTGAAAAGATTGTCAACTGCATCACCAGCATTTGCATTAATCGAGTTATTATCTTCGATAAGTATTGTTGGGTAAGCTTGAAGCGCAGCTGTTTGTGTTGCATTATCAGTAGGAACACTAAACAAAGAAGCAGTAGCATTAGTGTTTTTTGCAGCACCAGCAGCTTCGAAAGTGTTAGAACCATTGTTAGTAATAGTAAAACCAACATTGTCAAGCGCCAAAGTATTGGCAGGATTGTCTGTACCAAGGAAAGTAGCCGACTCAGCACCGTAAGTTAATGCCCAACGAGTTGAAGAAGAAACAGAGAAATCTGTTTTGTACATACCATCACCTGGGTTACCAGCCTCTGCCGAAATACCATTTTTGTACTCATCGATAGTATTGAATACAAATTCGATGTTACCGCCATTGGTGATAGTCATGCGTAACACTTGATTAAGGCTTACAGCCACTGGAATAACATTTCTGTCTTTTACTGCTTGCGAAAAAGCCGAAACACTGCAAACTAAAATTGCAACTAAGAAACTAATTTTTCTCATAAAACACTTTTGTAGTTGTTAATAATTATTTTTTAACTGAATGTAAATATATATTAATATAAGACACTCCATTGACCGTACATGGCAAAACACCATGATAAAAACTTGATAATTAGAGTCTGTCCATAAATAATAAAAACGCTCAAAACACTTGTGTATTCAAT
>CAZEVV010000270.1:0-3319 GCA_964515675.1 uncultured Paludibacter sp.
GAGTAAAGAGAATAGATTACAAAAAACATAAGTAAGATAGCTTTATTCGTAATATATAATGTGCCAACATTGCTTTTGAAAATTAAGCAAAAGCAAATTGCTTCTAATAAAAAGTAAATTGTAAATAAACAAATTCAATATAACACTATGATAATGGCAGGCAAAAATGTAACTGAAAAAAATGAGCAGTTGCAAAAAATTAAAATAGAGTATTTGTATCATAAACTCATTAATCCCGACCCTGATATAGCTGCACGCATACGGCAATTGCGTATTGTACGTCAGCTTGATAGTAAGCAGTATAGCATGCTCAAACGGCAGTTGCCTTATGTAGTTTGCGGCATGTTTAACCCAGCAAACAGGCATTCGGATAACTTTGGATATACCGAGTATTTTATTGTCGACATCGACCACGTAAGCGAAAAGGAGTTGGATATTGCTATTTTGCGTAAGCAGTTGGAAACCGACGAAAGGCTTGTGTTGTCGTTTCTGTCGCCAGGCGAGGATGGGCTTAAACTTTTGTTTCGCCTCAAAGAGCGTTGCTACGACGCAGGTTTATACTCCCTTTTTTATAAACTTTTTGTGCTTTCGCTCAGTAAGCAATATGGGCTAACGCAGGTAATCGACGCCCGCACTTGCGATGTAGCCCGCGCCTGCTTTGTGAGTATTGATGCTCAAGCTTACTATAATGCCGATGCAATACCTGTGGATATGAGCAGTTTTATGAATACGCACAACAACGATGAGCTGTTTGCCTTACGCAAACAAGCCGATGCGCAACTGCCCATAAGTAAACCGAAAAATAACGATAGCATGAACCCCGACAATGATGCATTGTTGCAAATAAAGCAATTGCTCAACCCCAAGGCAATAGTGCCCAAGCGCGAAGCTTTTGTGCCAGAGCAGCTCAATGAGCTAATGCAAACATTAACACCAGTTATACAGCAAGCAGGTGTGAGTTTGTACGATGTGCAAAACATAAGTTATGGCAAAAAACTGAAACTGAAAATGGGCTTACACGAAGCTGAGATAAATCTTTTTTATGGTAAAAAAGGATATTCGGTGGTGGTGTCGCCACGCCGTGGTACCAACGACGAACTTAATGCATTGATGGCACAACTCATCGAACAAACCATTTACTCGTTACCAAGCGAACTTAGCTTTGATTGCCCTAAAGATTGAGCGAACCATGGCTGCAAAAAAGAAAAAAGAAGTAGGTTTTGTTTAACTTATGCGTAAGTTTTACCGTTCGGGGCTCGAGGGTTCGCCACCGCCCAATAGTAAGGTCAATAATGCCGACCACTTGCTTACATTGCGCGAGCGAGTAGATAAAATGTTAGGAATAGTTTTACACAATCAACGACCAGCAGGGAATATGATATTTTTTGTAATGTACGACATCGAAGACAATAAGGTGAGGCGATACATATCGCAATACCTGCTAAAAAAAGGTTGTACGAGGGTACAACGCTCAATTTTTTTGGCCGATTTACCTGGCGAAAGCTATCAGCAAATAAAGCAAGACCTTACCGAGGTGCAGGCTGCTTACGAAAATGTTGATAGTATACTCATTGTACCTATATCAACCGATTTGTTGAGTTCGATGCGTATTATAGGGCAAACCATCGACATAGAGTTGATTACCAACAATAAAAATACATTGTTTTTTTAATTACAATTTTTTTATAAACCTACAAAATATATGACATTAGCTTACAAGGTACGACAATTGATGCAGGCCAAGCAATATGAAGCCGCATTGTTATATTTTAAAAACAATAAAGTGGACGTAAATGTGGTTGATATTGCCAGTAACAATGGTTTAGTTGCCGATATTATTAGCGCTTTGCGTAATACAAAAGCCTTCGATGCTGCGTATCGCTTTCTCGAAATATACAATATTGAAATAAATAGTGGCACAGCCTTGCGTTTGCAGTTAAGTTATGGATGGTTGCTGTATTCGCATTATAAGCATATGCTTGGCATACCCGATAGCAATTTCGAGGCCATTGAGGCGAGTGTATTACATATACTGAAACTTATACAACACAGTGCCGACAGTTATGCTGCAACATTAATAGCCAATTTGTTTAGGGTATGCGCACAGCGGCAAAAACTATTGGTACAACCCAATGCCCAATGGCTAATAAAATTGTGTACAAGTATAGATGTTGATAAATTGCCTACCGAATGCAGCACTATACAAGTGGAGCGGCGGGGCAAAACAACCGATATGGAGTTGGCATCGTTGCAAGAGTTGTGGTACAGCATGTTTAGCAAGGCTTTGTACGAAACGCAACAATACGCACCCTGTTTGGAATTGTGCAAGGTGGCCAGTACTAAAATTGCTAATATGCATTATGACAATGCCTTGTGGTTCGATCGCCGGTGTGCGCAATGTTTAAGCGGATTAAAGCAAAACGAAAAAGCCATAGCGTTGTATGAGCGCATAGTAAATCAAAAGGCCGATTGGTATCTTAAAAGCGAGTTGGCGCAGCTATATTGGGCAGTAGGCAAACAAACCCAGGCCATCGACATAGCACGCAAAGCAGCAGCAAGTGCAGGCCCAATAAATTTTAAAGTAGAACTTATCGAACAAATGGGCACTATGCTATTGGCTACAAACGAAGAGGTGTTGGCCCTTAAGCACTTTTTTTTGAGTAAGCATATACGCAACAGTGAAGGTTGGAAAATATCGCACAATTTGAGCCAACAAATAGCCTCGTGTGCAGCCCAAATTAGTTTTGAGCATACTACAAAAGAGCAGCTAATAAAGGAACTCAGCATTTATTGGGGTTTCGAAAGCAATAAAAACGATCGTATAGTAGGTTATATTGATACGCTAAATGCAGCTACCGACAAAGGTCGATCAGGATTACTGAAAGATAAAAATGGTAAAAAAGCCTATTTTTTCATTCCAAATTTTATATCTTTGTACGAAAACCTACAAATAGGAAAGGCATATAGTTATACCCTTGTGTCGAGCGAAAAAGGTTTCAAAGCCATAAAGATGAAGGCATTATAAATGCCAATTGTTTTGAGAAAAACATTTTAAAAAAAAGTGTTCGTTGACATGTTGAAAATATAAAAATAAAACACTACTTTTGTGCACCCAAAAAAACTGCATGTTTTTGAGCTAAAAACGCAAAAGTGCAGGTTTTCTGCCCATGTAAGTTTTTGATTTGCACGGTTGTATAAAATTGACTGCCGTAGAGCATTTTCCAAAAAAATAAGGATTAAGACGGTTAGGGTATATGTAGGTAATTAACCCCCCTATAACGGCCGTAGAGCATTTTACAAAAAAATAAGGATTAAGACT
>CAZEVV010000271.1:0-3294 GCA_964515675.1 uncultured Paludibacter sp.
CGAGTATAGCGTGAATATGTATGATGTTTTGCGCAACACCAAAGTCGACATTACACGTGCAGGTGGTTTCTTTTACATTCCTAACAACCTCGATTTGGGGACTTATGTTTTTGAGCTTACCAAAACACAAAACAGTGTATCCACAGTGTATAGCGTTGCTTTTTTGTTTCATGGCAATAGCACTAGTTTAGGAAATGCTACGAGCGAGGCCATTTGTGTTGGCAGTAGTGTGGCTTTTAACATCGACCGCTCGATGGCGGGTATTGGCCGAAACTATATGGGCACAAAATACGAAGTTACTTTTGGCGATGGCGGCGAAAAGGTATATTACACACAAGCCAAACTCATGAACAATCCCACCATCGAACATACTTATATGTTTGCATCGTGTTCGGAAAACAGCAGCTATTTTACGGTTACAATGAATATGTACAGCAAAGCTATATTTGGCAATTGCAACGATTATGTAAAAAATGGTGGTGGTGTTACCAAACGTGTGAATGCTAGTACGCCTCCTATTGCCGAGTTTATGATTCCCGAAAAATGGTGTGCTTCAAAACCTATACGTTTTATAAACAAAACCATCCCTGGCTTTTACGGCACATCGGGTTGTAAGGATGCTTCAAATTTTTATTGGTACATAAAAGCGCCTGGCGATACTGAGTTTACTTACTTGTCGGACGGAGCATATATTGGTGAAAATAATGACTTATTACTGCCCGAAGGTTTTTTGAATCAACCTGGCTGTTGGCAAATAATGCTCGAAGCGCAAAATCAGGACTTGTGCCAAACTATTAGTCAGGCCGTAAAAACAATGATAGTTGAAGCCATACCAACACCTTTGTTCAGTGTTTCGGCCAACGAAGTTTGTGCGGCGAATACGGTGACCATCACCAACAATTCAAATATTTTTTCAACGCCATGTAGCAAACCTGTGTACAATTGGAATATTGAAACTATCAGCGGAAATGCTGCTGGTGCATATACATTTATACGTGGCAACACAAGTGCTCAGGGCGAAATCGAATTGCGCTTCAACAATCCGGGTGTTTATGCCGTGAGTTTAAAAATTGCGAATGCATGTGGCGAAGCTGTTTCGATGGTCGACACCATAAGTGTTTTGGGCAATCCTGATGTGCAATTTGCTATTTCGAAATTCGAAAACTGCGTACACAATAATGCCGATTACCGTATCAATTTTTCGGACAGCTATTTTAAACCCATATATAGCGAAGGTGTTTACAAAATATTGTCGTACAATTGGACAGTTTCGGGTGCAACCATCGAAGCAGCTGATTATGCATTTGTTTCGAATACCGATGCTTCGAGTGCTTTCCCTATCATCGAATTTAAATCGTTTAAAAATTACCGCATCGAAGTAACTATTATGGGTGTGTGTGGCACCGAGAAAAAAGCGGCCTTCGACTTGGTGTTAAAAAACAAGCCTCAGATATTTGTTGCCAACAACAAACAAACCATTTGCAGTGGCAACGAAAGTAATGCTATTCAGTTAAGCTCCGATCGCACAGATGTGGTTTTCGAATGGACCATAGAGGCCGATGCTGCCATTCAAACTACTGCTACAAGCGGAACAGGCACCACAATTCCTGCTGCGCAATGGTTGAACGAAACAAATCAGGTTGCTTATTTAAATTATAATATTATTGCAAAAACAAATGATTGTGTAAGCGACATTTTCGTTTATACAATCGAAGTATTGCCTGTTGCCGAATTGAAACAAACGAACGACATGGTGTTTCATCATGCAACTACCGTCAACCCTATTGTTTTCGAAGCCATTACAACAGGGCAAAGTTTAAATGTGAGTTGGACAAATACAAATCCGAGCATCGGCATAGCAGCTAGCGGCAATGGCAACATACCAAAATTTGTGGCCTACAACGAAACCAACGAAATACAAACAGCAATTATTACTGTTGTGCCAACAATTAGCAATATGGCAAGTGCTTGCAAAGGCGACACCATGCGCTTTAGCATAAAAGTGTATCCTCGTCCAAGCATGTTAAATGTGAACAATCAGCTGTTTTGTGCTTTCGACTCGGCATTTGTCGACTTTGCCACTGATAATATTGGTGTTGAACAAACTTACGAATGGACAAGCTCGAACCCAGCCATTGGTTTGGCCAATGCAGGCATAGGAAGAATAGCTTTTGTAACGGAAAACAATACAGCGCAAATTATAAAATCGACTATCTCGGTTACTGCCGTGCTTACACTTAATGGCGTGCGAAAAATTACGAAACCTATTCGTTTCGATATTTCGGTAATGCCAATGGTTTCGGCCAACAATGCCAACAACTTGGTGCTTTGCAACAACGAAAACTTTATGGGACGTAACTTTACAAGCAATTCGCAAGTGAATGCCGTAACTTATGCATGGACCAACAACAACACAAGCATTGGTTTGGCTGCTAATGGCGAAGGTGCATTGCCAAGTTTCGTTGCTAAAAACAACACACAACTGCCTATCACTGCTACAATTACCGTGCTTGCTACTGCTACGCACAATGGCGTTGAGTGCCAAGGCATCGAACAGTCATTCGACATTGTTGTTTTGCCACAAATCACTATGCAAACTGTTGAGGCACGCACAGTTTGTCCTACAAAACCAATTTTTGTTCAGTTTAACAGCGATATGCAAGGTGGAACAGTAACCTACGAGTGGATAAATGACAATACTGCTACAGGCTTAGCTACATCTGGCAAAGGAAATATTGAGTTTGTGGCGGCTTATACAAATTCTAACCCTATAATATCTAACATTCAAGTGCGTCCAGTTTTCAATATCAATGGGCTTGTTTGTTATGGCAATTATCAAAGTTTTAGCCTCGAAGTCCGCCCCACACCCCAAATTGCAACGGTGAACAATGTAGTAGTTTGCAATCAACAAATGCTTGAAAGTATAAGTTTTTCGCCTGTTGATGCAGATGTTCAAATGACATACCGTTGGACAAACAGCAATCCTTCTATCGGGCTTGCGAGCGAAGGCGTAGGTGCTTTGCCAGCGTTCATTGCTCAAAACCTTGGCCTCGACATTACAGAAGCTTACATAAATGTCTATGCAAGCTATAACCTGAATGGCTTAGAGTGCGAAGGCGAACCCATGAGTTTTAAAATTATTGTAAATAAATCGCCCAAACTACACAAAAGCGCCGACATCAGTGTTTGTAAAGGTGCAACTGCGCCTCGCATACGTTTCGAAGCATACAATGGTGTAGCGCCTTATCGCATTACTTGTCAAATAAATAATGGCGCTATAGAAACGCTCAATGC
>CAZEVV010000272.1:0-3215 GCA_964515675.1 uncultured Paludibacter sp.
AGCCATAGTACTGCTCAACAACACGGCTAGCGAAAAAACATTTAGTGTCGACCTACCTACCGTGCTCAAAAATAATGGATTGAAAAGCAACTTTAATAATAAATTCGAAATTACAAACGGAAAACTCCAAATAACATTACCTGCATATGGTATCGAGGTTTTGATGTAAGTAAAAAGACACACATAATAAATAAAAAGCGTCTGTAATTGTGCAAACACACAATTACAGACGCTCTTTATTTCATACATCGCGATTGCTAATATTGGGCTTCTACGGCTATCGTATGTTAAAATACAACAACTGAGATTCCTCATTTCAAAAACTTCGCTTCGCTTGTTTTCTCATTCGGAATGACAGTGCAAAATTTGAAATAAGGAGATTGTCATTCCGTGGCGTAGCGAGGAATCTCATCTTTTGATAGCAATCGGTACAGATCCTCCAATCAATAAAATCTTCAAATCCGTATTTTTTCGCCCGCTTCGACTTCGCTCAGCGACCGTGTTTCAAACATTCAGGTAAAGGCTTCGACTACGCTCAGCCAGCGCTATTCCACAATTTTACATTCCGACGAAGCGTTCATCAATCTTCAAATCCTCAAACCAACCGTTGTCGGTCATTCCTGCGGTGCTGCCTCTTTAAGCCCTCCCGATAACAATCGGTACAAGCAGGGTTTGGGGTAAAATCTTCAAATCCCTCAAATCCGTCAAATCTTCAAATCTTCAAATCTTCAAATTTAAATTCTTTTCCCTAAACACCCAAAGCCCTACAAAAGTAAATAAACCATTGAGCATGAGCAGCTCGTAACCAAACGAATAGCCCAAAAAGTAATGCACGGCTTTATCGATGGTAAAACAAATTATTGGCGACAGAATAGCAATATAAGGAATGGCTTTATCGCTTGTTTTGAGACGTGTAAAGAGTCCAAAAGCATACATTCCCAAAAGCGGACCGTAGGTATACGATGCAATTATGTAAATAGCATCGATAACACTTTTGTTGTTGAGTGCTTTAAATATTATAATGATAAAGGCAAAAATAACCGAAATACCAATATGTACCCACATGCGTGTTTTTTTCGAGTGTTCATTATTTTGTTGGTCGATGCCCAAAATATCCACCGAAAACGAAGTAGTTAGTGCCGCCAAGGCCGAATCGGCACTCGAAAAAGCTGCAGCAATAATCCCAACAACGAACAAAACCATAACGCCTTGTCCCAAATGTTGTGTGGCAAAAAGCGGTAAAATTTGGTCGCCCATTTGCGGCAAAGCAATATTATTTTGTTGTGCCAAAAGCAATAGCATTGCACCAATGCTCAAAAATAAAAGGTTAACAGGTACAAACGACAAACCGTACCAATACATATTTTTCTTCGCATCGGGCAAATTTCTGCATGTCAAATTTTTTTGCATCATGTCCTGGTCAAGCCCTGTCATTACTATTGCTATAAAAATACCACTGAAAAACTGTTTCACAAAATGTTGTTTCGAGTGCCAATCGTCGAACACAAAAATATAGGCATTGCCCTGCGCACGAACTTTGGCTACTACATCACTCAAACTACCGTCGATGGCTTCGGTAAGTTGCCAAAGCAGTAGCGACATTGCAGTTATCATAATGAGTGTTTGCAAAGTATCGGTCCACACAATGGTTTTTATGCCCGACCGAAAAGTGTAGAGCCATATAAGCAAAATAATGCCCACAACAGTAAAGTGAAATGGAATATCCCAAGCCTCGAAAACCACCGTTTGCAATATAAGCGCAACTACATAAAGGCGTGCCGCAGCACCAATGGTTTTAGAAAGCAGAAAAAATGAAGCACCTGTTTTGTAGGCATTATTTCCAAAGCGTGTGCCTAAATAGGTGTAAATTGAAGTGAGTTGAAGTCGATAATAAAGTGGCAAAAGCACATTGGCAATCACAATATAACCAAAAAAGAAGCCAAATACTGTTTGCATATAACTAAACCCAATATTGCCCACCATACCTGGCACCGACACAAAACTAACACCCGAAATACTCGAACCCACCATGCCAATAGCCACTACCCACCACGGCGACTGGCGATTGCCGAGAAAAAAAGCATCGTTATCGGTACTTTTTCGACCAACAACAAATGAAATAAGCATTAGTACCAAAAAATAAATAACTATAATAAGCAACACTGCTGAACCACTCATGCCGATATTTTGTTAAGTGAATTTATTCTATCATCAAAAAAAAAGCAATCGCAAAAATAAACAAAAAGACTGTAAGAACAAAAATAAGGGCAAAGATAAAAAGTCCATTGTCGGCATTTTTTTGTAATTTTGCAGCTTCAAATTATTGCTATACAAAATGTCTCAACAACAATTTTCATCAACATTACTCGAAAATGCCATAGGCGAATTTGCCAAACTACCAGGCATTGGTCGCAAAACGGCCTTGCGATTGGTGTTGCACATGCTCAAACAGCCCGCCAACGATGTGGAGCTTTTTGGCAACACAATCATAAAACTACGCAACGAGATTGGCTATTGCGAAAAATGCCACAATATTTCGGACACTAAGATTTGCAATATTTGCGCCAATACTTCGCGCGACGGACAAACCATATGCGTGGTCGAAAACATAAAAGATGTTCTGTCTATCGAAAACACGCAACAATATCGTGGTTTGTATCATGTGTTGGGCGGCATTATTTCGCCCATGGACGGCATTGGCCCCTCCGATTTGGAAATTGAAAGCTTAGTAAAACGAATTGAACCCGACAATGTAAAAGAAGTAATACTTGCCCTAAGCACCACCATGGAAGGCGACACTACAAACTTTTACATTTTTCGAAAACTTGCGCCTTTCAACCTGAAAATCACAACCATTGCGCGTGGCGTTGCCATAGGCGACGAACTCGAATACACCGACGAAGTGACGCTTGGACGCTCAATTTTGCATCGCGTCGACTTTACACAATCATTTAAACAATAAAAAAATGGAATTACTCGGCCCCTAGCCCCCTAAAGTGGGAACAAAGAAGGAAGTTGCTTCAAAAATCAACTTTTTCGTATTTAAACATTGCTTTGATTGTGTGAAAATCACATTTCTCATACGCTGTGATTTAAGTAAAAACCCTAAATGAAGTACCTCTTGAAGTGCTGAGCAGTTATAAAAAATGCGGCTAATGTCATTTACTCATAATCTTCAAATCTCAAATTTTCAATCCAGATAGCTATCGGGACAA
>CAZEVV010000273.1:0-3207 GCA_964515675.1 uncultured Paludibacter sp.
CCCATGCGCTGCCCTGTACATCAATCGTGTAAGTGTAAGTAGTGATAGGGTCGAATACAGCAATAATTGTAGTGTCTTTGGTAATATTAAATGTGTTTGTTGCATTTGATGATAACACATTTCCTTTTGAATCTTGCCATTCTTTGAACTGATACCCATAATTCCGAGTTGCAGTGAGTTGAACGTCTGTACCTTCGTCAACTGTAACTGATGATGGGCTTACTGAGCCTGCATTCAAAGGAAATATAGCTGTAGTTACAACAGCAGGATTGCTTACTTGCTTAGGAAACCATTTTGGGTCACCTGCAATATTTAGTCCAGCAAAATTTGGGTCATTTATAGTAAAGTCATCTGCTCCGGGATTTAGAAATAAATTAGAAGGACTGTTTTCAACATATACAGTTGTGTGAATACCTCCTTTATTATTTCCAAGTGTCATTTTATTGGAAAAATAGTTTGTCGAGTCAGCGTCGGTAGTTGTTCCCGAAGCATTATTGTATAGCAATTGAAGCGAAAAGCTTGAAGCATTTCCTGTTGAATAAATATTATTATTTTCTTTAAGAAAACCAGTAGTGAAATTTCCAGAAGTTCGGAAAAGCCCACGACCTTGGGTTCTTGGATAATAAATTGTATTATTCGAAAAATTAATTTGTGAAGTTACTGAATTTGGACTCCGAAAGTCAATAAAATAATCACTTCCCGTTGTACCAGATGCATCGCCACCTACATTGATAAATGTATTGTTTCGCAGATTTACTTTTTGAATTGTACCAACTGAAACTCTAAATGCACCTTCATTTGCAAGGTTTTTAAAAGTGTTATTTACATATGTTAGCTCTGTGGTAACAGTAGCAATTGTAGACGAGAAAACCGATCTATAACCCTCAATCCAACAGTTTTTAAACGTAATTTTTGATGGGATTCTATTTGCAGTACTTGCTGAGGGTTGAATAAGGTAGCGGCTAGGCGTACCTGTCATTACCTTAAGCCCGTCGAAAGTAATACCCTCAGTCATAAGCGCATCGGCATAGGTGAGTGTATTCAAATAAAGAATTGGTGTTGCGCCTGAAGTTGCTGGGTCGAAAGTAAAGGTAAGCTTTGTAACGCCGGCAGGAACCGCAATGCTTATATCTCCACCAGATGCACCTGTTCCCCATGTTCCATTTTTTGCAAATTGCAATACGATATCTGAATCGCCATTGGCAACTGCATTCGATATCGCATCCTGAATATTAGTAATTGATGCACCAGAAGCAATAGGGATAGAAGCTGTTCCAGCAAAAAGCTTCAAGGCAAATAACATTGAAGCGACAATAATTGTAATTTTTCTTTTCATAAAAAATCTAATTTGTTAGCACGATAATAAATGTATTAAATATAGAAATGTGCATAGCTGCATCATTCCGAATTCAAAATTAGTGCTTTCAAATTAAACCGATGGACGTTAAAATGGTTGAAAAGGTGGACAAATTATTTCTTGGTGCGAATTTACTGTATTTAAGTGTTTTTGTAGTCGATAGTAACTAGGGCTGTTGCCGAGTATATTCTTTAGTATTTGGCATCAAAATAGTTCGCGCACAGCAGCGGGCAAAAAAATAGCTGCGGGCAAACTTTTCATAATCAGGTATTCGTCGGCAAATTCGCTTTCGTTGGCCAAAAAAGCCATTACCTTAGCAGGCGGATTGTGCTTGAAAATTTCGGACATAAGTTGCTGCCCCGTCATTTTGTTTTTCAACATTACGCGAATAAATGTTTTGTCGTACACCCTAAAACGACTTTGCATGAGCGTAGGCTGTGGTATAGGGCTTTGTTGTTTCGATAGCTTATCAACAATCAATTTGGTTTGTGCCTGTATAAACTGAAAAGCATAACCGCTGCTAGCCTTTACACAATCGCCAGCTGTGCCAATAGGAATAATGTTTCGCTTCGGTTTTGTGCCTAAACATTTTTTGCTCATGGGTATACAACCTCTTTCGGTGTGCGTAATTGTATATTTGTCGATGGCCAATTTTTGTGTGATGTAGTGTTTCAAAACTTTATTGTAACACTCAGCCTTTAAGCTTTGTTTGCCAATTACGGTGTATTCAACCAAAGCCTCGTAAGGGCTTAGTGGCATAATGTACATAAAAGCTGTTGCACCCTGTTGGTCGACATCGAAATCCATGAGTGTGGCTTTTTGCGGATCGAAACTTGCGTGTTGTGTCTTCACAAACCAACCCTTGAAATGCATCAGCAAGGCATTTTGTCCATATTCTATTTCGGGACACAATATATTTGTCGAGTTAAAAATAAACTTCGCTTGGTACGCGTTTTTGTTCGTTTCGAGCTCGGGCATTGTGCCATTGTGGTATATGTCAACAATATTTTCGCAAACAAATGTCACATTATCGAATTTTTGTGCAAAAGCCTGCACTTGTTCGTAAAAAGCTTGCGAACGAATCATTTTGTAACGATAGGGATGTATACTAAAACTATCGCTGTAAACATCAGAATGAAAACAAAGTGTTTCCCACTCCTTGCACACAAGAGACTGAAAAACATCTTCCGACTTTTCCCAAAAGCACCAAGTACGGTCGTTGCTCGATTTTCGTTTGCGATCCACCACCAATATTTTGCTATTACACAAATTCTCGTTGCGCAACATGCGGTACAACAAACTTAGCCCAGCGCAGCCTGCGCCAGCAATAATGTAATCGTAAGTTGTTGTGTGCATGTGTTCCATTGCAATAATTTTGAATAAATGAGAAATAATATTTTTGTTGCAAAAATACAATACGCATATTACAAGTAAAATACATTTTTGATGAACACTGCAATTTTATCGATAAAAGCAATTAAATAGCCTTTAAAAGCCATTTAAAAAAACATCGGAGTGGAGAACAGCTATTTTTTTACGCTATTCATATTTTTACGACTAACTGCAAATCTCCAAAAAATTAGGTAGCATATATCGCAAACTAAATATAAAGGTAGTGATGGAATGACAATTTTAGCTTTACAGGTTTTAAAAGTTGAGACTCCTCGCTACGCCACGGAATGACAATGCCCAGTTTTTTTTTGGGGGGGGTGAGATAGGGACGGCTATGCCGTCCCTATCTCACCCCCCCTTTATACAAGTTATGAATTGTCATTCCGAATGAGAAAACTAGCGAAGCGAAGTTTTCGATATGAGCCTGCCTGCTGCAGGCAGGGAATCTCAATTGTTGA
>CAZEVV010000274.1:0-3205 GCA_964515675.1 uncultured Paludibacter sp.
CCGCGACCCTCAGCTTGGAAGGCTAATGCTCTATCAACTGAGCTACTTCCGCAAAATTAAAAATGGTGGGCAGTGAAGGATTCGAACCTCCGAAGTCGAAAGACAGCTGAGTTACAGTCAGCCCCAGTTGGCCACTTTGGTAACTACCCATTCTTTAATTTAGCGCTGCAAAGGTACGAAATTATTTTGAAACTACCAAATTATATTCGCCATTTTTATTGCAGTAATTGCAGCTTCAACCCCTTTATTACCGTGTATCCCGCCTGCTCTATCGAGTGCTTGTTGTAAAGTATTGGTGGTCAACAAGCCAAAAACAACAGGACAACCTTCGGCAAGTGCATTTAATTTTGCAACACCATAAGTTACACCTTGACACACGTAGTCGAAATGTGGTGTGTCGCCTTGAATTACACATCCCAAAACAATAATGCCTGCGTAAGGTGCATTATTTTTCAAGCCCAAATGAAGCAATTCTTTGGCCGCATAAGTCAATTCGAAAGCACCAGGTACATGCACTACATTAATATTATTGTCGTTCACACCATTTTCTTTTAAGCAATCGACAGCACCCTGCAACAAGGCGTGCGTAATTTGGGGATTCCAATCGGCTACAGCGATAGCATATTTTTGAGAAGCCACAATAGCTTTGTCGGGCATTTGCTCGGCATCATACTCCGATAAATTTTGATATTGGGTTGCCATAATGTATATATTTATATGTTGTGTTGGTTTATTAAAAAAGCCACTCTTGCAACAGAGCAGCTTTTTCGTATAATTTAAAAATTCAATAATCGTTTAGTTTTTTTGTACGCGCGCAATGTATTTTTCAATGTCCGATGCTTCGGCGCTGCTCGGATAGTTTTCTTTGATTGCCACGTATGCCTTTTCAGCCTTGTCAAACTCTTTTTGCGATTCGTGAACAATACCCGCTTTTTTAAGATAAACAGGGCTGAGCACTTCATTTTTCATTTTTGCAGCCTTATCGAAGTAGTTTAGCGCTTTCGAAAGTTCGTTGAGTTCAACATATGCATCGCCAATCAACCCAATAATTGATGTTTTAAAATAATTGTCTTTACCATCATATTGCGATAAAAATTTAATCGCATTATCGTATTCGCCCAAGTGAAAATAACAAATACCTGCATAAGCAGCAGCTAAGTTACCCGATTTTGTAATGCTATAATCCGAGGCAATATTTTTAAAGCCAATAGTAGTATTACCATCACCATTAAGTGCTAATTTAAACGAATCGGTTGCAAAAAACAATTGCGCACGATACATTTCGTTCTCAGCAGCTATTTCGCGTGGATTTTGATAAAAATTGCGAAACGCCAAAACACCTAAAATTAAAATAATGACAGCAGCAACACCCATTAGCAATTGCTTTTGATACTTCTCGATAAATGCCTCTGAGCTACTTAATGCTTGTTCAAATCCTTGCAACTCTTCGTTTTTGTTCTGATCTTTGTTCGACATAGATATATGTTTATTTATTTTATTTGTTTAAAAATTCATATTAAATTACACATGCTCGTACCATTTTTTTGAAACTTTGAGCAATTGAGGGGCAAAAATAACGAATAACTTTTACATTACGAAATGCCATAAGATATTTTTTTCGGTTTTCGACAAGAAATCGACAATTTTCTTTTCAAAATTAGCACAAACTATACATAGAAAACGAATTATGAATGCGATTTTGATTTGCGGATAGATTATTTTCAATGTTAAAGAATCAAATTAATATAAACTATCGAACATTCTCAAAAAACACAACCAAAACATAAAGTTCTCATTTACAGCAAATGCCCATTGCAATTTGATAATTTCACAAAACATGCATCATTTTTAACACAAATATTTGTCTAAAAGTGCTTGAAATATGGAAAAAGTAAGTATATTTGCAGTAAAGAAATTCACCGCATTGTTAGAGATTGGAAAACTCAACATTAATGCATTAACGAGTGAAGTTTAATTGTCGATGGCGGGCTGCGCCTTAGGGTATTCCATAGTGAACGGCAGATTACAAAGATTTTGAACAGCTCAAATCCTGTCAAAAGGAGTTTTCTCAACAGACAATGCGGTTTTCTTTTAAAAACAGAGCCTGATAAAAAAGCCTGTGATACTAAAAAGTATCACAGGCTTTTTTGTTTCGATATAGTTGCGAGAAAATCATTGGCTAAATTAGTTAAATAACCTTAACCAACCTCTTATAAAAAGCATT
Organism: uncultured Paludibacter sp.; assembly: GCA_964515675.1. Classification (GTDB taxonomy): domain Bacteria; phylum Bacteroidota; class Bacteroidia; order Bacteroidales; family Paludibacteraceae; genus Paludibacter. Next base: position 2,225 of record CAZEVV010000274.1, read on the forward strand.
TTTTTTCTCGCAAAACTTCAAATTCTTATTGTACAATAGATATTTTATTATCGACAAACACGAACTGTACTAAAATGGCTATTACTACATATTTATCAAAAACGACATCGAAATACTTATTGTAAATTTTACATTATAAAACCCTGCATTATTGTAATAATTACATTATTTAATCACTTGAAAACATGTTAGATAGCATGTTTTTATCGCATTGAAATTTGCGCATTATTGTTTACATTTGCATAATGTTTTACGAATTATATAATGAATGAAATGGAAGTAAAATACAATCCTCATGTTTCGGTCGACTGTGTAATTTTTGGTTTCGATGGTGAGCAACTTAAAGTGTTGCTTATTGAGCGCACCATAAAAGAGCAAAACGAGATGTACAACGACAAAAAATTACCAGGCAGCATAATTCTGAATAACGAAGATTTGGGTGCTGCCGCAACACGTGTGCTCAACGATTTGACCGGACTGAAGAATATCTATTTGAGTCAGTTTCGTAGCTTTGGCGACCCTGCTCGCACAAGCAATCCACGCGATGTGCTGTGGCTCGAAAATACCATGCAGCTAAAAATTGGGCGCATTGTAACGGTGGCCTATGTGGCATTAATAAAAATCGATCGACGCATTTTGCTAAAATCGGAACATACGCAAGCCAATTGGTACGGACTAAATGAACTCGATGCATACAATTTAGCATTCGACCACAAAGTTATTATCGAAAAAGGACTCGAATATATTCGCGACAATGTAAATAAGTCGCCTCAATTAATGTTCGAGCTATTACCCCGAAAATTTACAATTTCGCAACTACGAACACTTTATGATACCTTACATCAAACCATATCGGACGTACGGAATTTTCATAAAAAAGTGGCGCAATGGGACTACGTGGTTGCTACCGACGAAACAGAAGTTGGCGTGGCGCACCGTGCTGCTCGATTGTATCGGTATAAAAGATAATTTTTAGAATTT
>CAZEVV010000275.1:0-3199 GCA_964515675.1 uncultured Paludibacter sp.
TGGTGGCTTTGTGGATGCCGTGCCGAAAGCCCGACCCGTAGGGGCACGCCCAAAAGCCCCCCATCCCCTCCCTCCTTAGGTCATGAGGTAAACGCCTCAAGGGGGTGTAAGAAGTTTCGAGTTCTGAGTTTGTCTCTGGTTGCTGACAGTTGGTTCGCGTTTGTTGGTTTTCGTTGTGGTTTTGGTTTCGGAAAAATACATTAATTATATTGTGAAATAGGGGGAAATATGTTTTGTGCATAACGATATGAAATAATAAAATATTTATGTTTGCAGCGAAGGCAAAAGTATGAAAATGCACATATATTATATAAATACGGCATAAAAACCTTGTTTTTGGTTGAATTAGTGTAGAAAAAGTATTATTAATAGATAAAATAATACCTTTTTATTGTATTGCAATGGTCTATATTTGCAAAGTCGAAATCTATCAAAATCAACTTGCTATATTTCGAAGATAAATAACCATTAAATTCAATAATTCTAATTCCATGAGAAGAAAAATTCTTTTTCTATCGGTTCTACTGTTGTTTGGAGTAGGTCTGATGTGTGCACAACAAAACATTTCTGTATCGGGAATTGTATCCGACGCCGCAGATGGGAGTCCATTGGTTGGTGTTGCAATACAATTAAAAGGTTCTTCAACAGGTACTGTAAGCGACATCGATGGTCGTTATAGTATTAATGTTCCTCAAAATTCATTTTTAATTTTTTCGTATGTTGGTATGCAATCGCAAGAGTTGCAAGTTCGTCAGTCGGTACTAAATGTTAAGTTGGTTGCCGATGCGCGTGTGCTTGATGAGGTTGTAGCTATTGGTTATGGCAATGCACGCAAAAGCGATTTGTCGGGTGCTTCGGTAACAGTAGGCGAAGACAAACTCAAGGGTTCCATTATTACTAATATGGACCAAGCTTTGCAGGGTCGTGTGGCTGGTGTTACGGCAGTACAAACTTCGGGTGCACCGGGTTCGGCGGTTTCGATACGTGTGCGCGGACAAAGTACGATTAATGCCAATGCCGAACCACTTTATGTGATTGATGGCGTGCCTGTGGGTGGCGGAAGCAACTCGGGCGCTGCGATGGGGCTTGGCGATGCGCTTGGTAATGGTGGTAGCTCGAGCATATCGGTATTGTCGTCGATAAATCCTTCGGACATTTTGTCGATGGAGATTTTGAAAGATGCATCGGCAACAGCTATTTATGGTTCGCGTGCATCGAATGGTGTGGTGCTTATAACTACTAAACGAGGTAAAGCGGGCGAAGCTAAATTTTCGTACGAAGGTTTGTATGGCTATCAACGACAAGCAAAACGCTTGAACGTGATGAAGCTACAAGACTTTGCTGAATACAGCAACAGCATGGCTGGCGAAACGGCAGGCCGCGACCAGCGAGAGGAGTTTCGCGACCCGTCGTTGTTGGGCAATGGTACCAATTGGCAGGATGCTGTTTTTCAGATAGCACCTATGCAGAGCCATATTGTAAATGCTTCGGGCGGTAACGAAAAAATACGTTATTTTGTTTCGGGTGCTTATATAGGACAAGAAGGAACGGTTATTGGCACCGAATTCAATCGTTTTTCGTTTCGTACTAATTTGGATGCACAGCTAAAAAAATGGCTTAAATTAGGCTTGAATATCAACTATTCGAATACTGACGAAAGGCTTGGACTTGTAGATAGCGACGAGGGGATATTGAATATTGCATTGTTGTCGACGCCCGACATACCAATTTATGATATGGATGGAAAATATACGAGCATCAGTCGCGAGGGTGTTGCTTCGCGTATAAATCCTATTGCAAAAGCTATGGATGAGGATAACTTATTGAAACGTACGTTGCTCAATAGTAATTTTTATCTTGATGTTATTTTCAACAAGCATCTTACATTCCGCTCGGACGTTGCTGTATCCATTAACAGTTCGGATGCTGAGCGTTTCCGCCCTACGGCTACTTATGGCACATGGTCGCGCACAATAAACAGTAGCGCTCGCCAGCACAACCAGGGCATGTATTGGCAGTTGAAAAACTTTTTGACTTACAATCGCGATTTCGATAAGCATAAAATCAATCTTTTATTGGGACAAGAAATGTCGGAATCGAGCTGGGAATATATGGCAGTATCGGCAACAAATTTACCCGACAATAGCATACACAATCCGGCATTGGGCAGCGATCCGAAAATCAATTTTGGCTTTGGCAGTTCGGCAATGGCATCGGTATTTTCGCGTGCCAACTACAACTACGACGACCGCTATTATGCTACCTATACCTATCGTTATGATGGTTCGTCGAACTTTGGTCCGCTCAATCGTTGGGCGCCGTTTCACTCATTTGCAGGTTCGTGGCGTTTTACCAACGAGCAATTTATGGCTGGCATGACAGATATTATTAACAACGGTAAATTGCGTTTGGGTTGGGGACAAACAGGTAACCAAAATATTGGTGGTTATGCATGGGGAGCTTCAATTTCGCGTATGGAAACAGGTTTAGGCTTAGGTTATCGCCAAAGTAATATTGCCAATCCTTACATTAAATGGGAAACACAAGAGCAATGGAATTTAGGTTTGGACATTAGCCTGCTCAACAACCGCATTGAATTTACAATTGATGCATACGACAAAACATCAAACGATATGTTGATGCAAATGCAGTTGCCATCGTACATGGGTACACGCGGTAATAGCTCGAGTGCACTAGCAGCGCCTAATGGTAATTTTGGTACTATCAACAACAAAGGTTTGGAATTCAGTTTGAAAACAATCAACATTAAGAAACGCGATTTTAATTGGGATACCGAATTGCAAATGTCGTTCAACAAAAACACATTGGTAGCGCTCGACGGTACTGATGCAGCTTACCTCGAAGGTTACGGACAGTGGAGCGATGTGGTTTCGCGCACACAGGTTGGAGAATCGTTGTTTGGCTTTTATGGTTACAAAGTAGCTGGTATTTATCAGGATTTAGCGGATATAAAAGCATGGCCATCGCCCGAAAAATATCCAGCTGATGGATTGTCGTTCAGCAGAACGAATACTGTATATCCTGGTGATATAAAATATGTTGATGTAAATAAAGATGGCGTAATCAACGAAAAAGACCGTACATTTATTGGGTCGCCACTACCAAAATTCACTTTTGGAATAAGCAATACATTCAATTACAAACGTTTCGATTTAACATTGTTCATCAACGGATCGTA
>CAZEVV010000276.1:0-3178 GCA_964515675.1 uncultured Paludibacter sp.
AAAACTAAATACAATACATAATTTCAAACTTCTAATAGCTAGCTTCGCTGGCGCAGCTGAATACGAGATAGTAAAATAAAAAAAGTTCGGTATAGCTTTTAAGCTATACCGAACTTTTTTTAACGGCTATTTAAAATCCATCAATCCCGATAGCAATCTGGAATAACCTTTAATTCATTAATTCAACCACAACTGGTTGCAATCCGTAGCTTTATTTCGTAGCACGGATTGCAAATCCGCGCTAGCGGTGTCCTTCAAATGAATTTTTGCTGCTCAATTTTGCTGTGCCCCCTCTTTAAGTCCCCTTTAGGGGAACCAGCGGTCACAACCAAAGGGAGTAATTAGGGGCAAAACCTTCAATCCCGCTAGCAAACGGGTCAAATCAATCAAATCCATCAAATCTTCAAATCTTCTTCAAACCTTCAATCCCGCTAGCAATCAGGAACAAATCTTTAATTCATTAACTCAACCACAACTGGGCAATGATCGGAATGTACGGCATCCACCAAAATGGCCGCCGATTTAAGTTTGTTGCGCAAAGGCTCACTCACCCAATGGTAGTCGATGCGCCAGCCCACATTACGTGCGCGTGCCCCACCACGATAGCTCCACCAACTGTATTTTTCTGCACTTTGGTCGAACACACGAAACGAATCCACCATGCCTGTAGCTTCATACCTATCGAGCCATTCGCGCTCTTCGGGCAAAAAGCCCGACACACCCACTTGACGTTCGGGATGGTTAATATCGATGGGTTTATGACAAATATTATAGTCGCCACACACCACAAGGTTCGGACGTGTTTTGCGCACCTCGTCGATGAAAGGTAAAAAAGCTTCGAGAAAATCCATCTTAAAAGCTTGTCGTTCGTCGCCCGACGACCCCGACGGGATATATACACTAATGATGGACAAATCGCCAAAGTCGGCACGTATTACACGCCCCTCGGCATCGTAACGCGGGTGATTCATGCCAACAACAACATTGTCGGGGGCCATTTTTGTAAGTATGGCAACACCGCTATATCCTTTTTTCTCGGCCGAATGCAAAAAACTCGTATAACCCATTTCGGCAAAAAGTTTTGTATCAATTTGCTCGGGTTGCGCTTTGGTTTCTTGCAAACAAAGCACATCAGGATTTTCGACACGCAGCCAACCTTCGAAATCTTTGGTGAGGGCAGCACGTATGCCGTTCACATTATAAGATATTATCTTCATATTGTAATAATAAAAAAGCCCCCCAACCCCCACAGGTGGTTTTGAGAGAGCGTTAATCAAACTTTCTTTTGTTAAACAATTTTACAAACAAAATGTTGAAATCAAAAAACAATTTCTACAAATAAAAAAGCTAACATATTCGCAAAAAAATAAGAGCAAAGCACTTCACATATCAGCAAATTCGCCCTATAGGGGGCTCCCCTATCTATTGGCTACTTTCACCTTTTTGTAGAGTTGCGAAGCAAATACAAAATCGTTCAATTCCTCGTTGTGCACATGAAAAATATCCTCTTTAGAACCCTGCCAGCCCACTTCGCCTTTATTTACAAATATGATGTTTTCGCCAATTTCCATCACCGAATTCATATCGTGCGAATTAATAATAGTAGTAATATTGAATTCGACGGTAATGTCGTGAATTAACTGGTCGATAATGAGCGATGTTTTGGGATCGAGGCCCGAGTTGGGCTCGTCGCAAAAAAGATATTTAGGCTGCAAAGCAATGGCACGAGCAATGGCCACACGCTTTTGCATACCGCCACTAATTTCGGACGGAGCAAGCCCAAACGATTTCTCCTTAAGGTCGACATGTTCGAGACAATAACGCGCACGGGCTTCCATTTCGTCGTGGCTTGTGTCGGCAAACATTTCGAGCGGATACATTACGTTTTCGAGCACAGTAAGCGAATCGAAAAGCGCCGAGCCTTGAAAAAGCATGCCCACCTCGCGGCGCAACATACGAATATCTTTCATGCGCATGTCGGGTAAATTGCGGCCATCGTACTCGATACGTCCCGTGTCGATGCGATGCAACCCGATAATGCTTTTCATAAGCACGGTTTTACCCGAGCCACTTGCACCAATAATCATATTGGTTTTACCATCCTCAAAAACCGCCGAAACGTTTTTCAATACGTGATTTTGGTCGAACGACTTATTTATATTTTTTACTTCAATCATGTCATTTACTATTTAACCATTTACTATTTACCATTTTGGCACATCCCAACAACTTTTCTTAAGAGTCAAATAGGGACTTGGGCGGAGATTTAGTTATTCAGCATTAAATTTGTTATCAATAGGTTGAAAAACAGAATAAGCACACTGCTATTCACCACCGCATTGGTACTTGCTTTACCCACATCGAGCGCTCCACCATAGGCATAATAGCCATAATAGGCAGCCACCGACGAAATAAGAAAGGCAAAGACAACCGATTTTACCAACGAATAAAACACATAATATGGAATAAATGCATATTGTATCCCCAGCAAATAGTCGGCAGTAGTAATAATATCGGTAAACATACCCACAAAATAACCACCCAGGAGTCCGACCGCCATACTAAATATCACCAAAAAAGGCATCATCACAACAAATGCAACAATTTTAGGCAAAATAAGATAATTGGCCGAGTTCACACCCATAATTTCGAGTGCATCAATTTGCTCGGTAATACGCATGGTGCCAATTTCGGAGGCAATGTTGGACCCAATTTTACCAGCCAAAATAAGACAAAGAATGGTTGACGAAAACTCCAACAACAAAGTATCGCGCGTAACCAAACCCGTGCTATAAGTTGGCAAAAGCGGATTCTCGGTATTCAATTTGGTTTGTATGGTCATAATAGCACCAATAAACACCGAAATAATAATAACAATGGGCAATGACTCGAGCCCTAGTTTTTCGAGCTCTTTCGGAAACTGACGAAAAAACATGCGCCAGCGATCGGGCCAAACCAAAACCTTTTTCATCAAAAGCGTATAACGCCCTGTATCAGCAAATATATTCATAAAAACATTATTTTAAAAAAATAAGACACACACAAACGAGCAGCCCACAGCAAAAAACAAGCCACAAAGCAGCTGCAAAGATACGCATTTTTAAGAAAAATGGCACAGAAAAAAGAAATAACCAGCTTTTTAATAGCGTTTGAAAAGAAAATGAATCGACTTTTGAAC
>CAZEVV010000277.1:0-3170 GCA_964515675.1 uncultured Paludibacter sp.
TACTTATGCTTGGGCTTTTTACACACATAGCCATGCTGGGTTGCACCATTTTTTTACCTTCTGATATGCGTGCTCGAATTTTGCAACATATCGCTCCTTATGTCTTGCTTGTTTATCCGCTAGGAACTTTGCTTTTGGGTTTGCTTATGCTTAAACAACGAAAAAACAAAACCAACGAATTGGCATTGGCCGATAGCGAAAAGGAATTAAAAAAGTTTGCCTCGCACCTACAAGAAATTCGCGAAGAGGAACGCATGCTTTTGGCACGCGAAATACACGACGACCTAGGGCAGAGTTTGGTTGCACTGAAAATTGACTTAGGCTTACTGAAACGAAATTGTATCGAAATGGGCAACGCCGAGAATACTGCTGTGTTGAGTGAGCAGCTCGAGCGATCGTTAAAATTGGTCGACGAAACCATTAAAACATCCCGACGTATCATGTCGAACTTGCGCCCCGAATTGCTCGACATGGTAGGTCTTCCATCTGCCATAAGGCAACTTACAATCGATTTTATGCAACGCTACAAAATTGAATGTGTATATTTATGCGAAATTGATAGTTTGGATATTGAGTTAAGCCGTGCTTTGGCAGCTTTCCGAATTGTTCAAGAAGCATTGAACAATATTGCAAAACACGCAATGGCAACACAAGTAATAGTAAGTTTTATAAAAACCGAATATGGATATTTGATAAGTGTTTCGGACAATGGGAATGGCTTCGACATTAAAACAAGCGAAAAAAAGGAATCGTATGGCTTGATAGGAATGAAGGAAAGAGCCGTAATGCTTGGTGCCAAACTAAAAATTAAAAGCGCAAATGATGTTGGTACCACTATCGAAATAAGTTTTATGTAAGATTTTGTAAATAATATTTGTATTTTTTATGTCAATATCAAAATAATCTTTATATTTGCATGTAATAATTTTTAATGTTACTTTAAATTGGTTTCTATTTGTGTAAAATCGAGTTTTCATCCACAAATGTTCAAATTGTTTTTTTTAACAAAAGAATTATAATAAGCATGTTTTTTTAATAATAATAACGCACAAGTCATGATAAAAGTATTTATTGTCGACGACCACGAAATCATACGCGAAGGTCTAAAAATGATTCTTAAAGTTGAGTCGGATATAAAAGTGGTGGGCGAAGCTCAAAATGGCATCGAAGCCATCGATAAACTTCGAAAACTAGAGTGCGACATCATTATACTGGACATGAATATGCCCGGAAAGAGTGGTATTGAGCTATTAATGGAAATTAAAAGTTTAAAGCCAAAAACACATATCTTAGTGCTGAGCATACACCCCGAAGACAAATTTGCGTTGCGCACACTGAAGTCGGGAGCATCGGGTTATTTATGCAAAGATACTGCACTCGAAGAACTTGTTGGAGCGTTGCGTAAAGTACACACCAAAGGTCGCTACATAAGTGCAAATCTTGCCGAGCAATTGGCGTTCGATATCATACCCGATACCGACAAACCTTTGCACGAACTCTTGTCGAACCGCGAAAACGAGATACTTATTAAATTGGCGAAAGGCGAAAAGGTGAAAGATATTGCCACTGAACTCGATTTGAGTATTAGCACGGTGTTTACATATAGGTTACGAATTTTCGAAAAACTTAAAGTTACCAACAATGTTGAACTGACGCATTATGCCATTAACAACAAGTTAATTGACTAAAAAGCATCAACTTTGCAAAGCATCACACCTGTATCGCTCATTCAATTGCGCATGCAGGTGTTTTTTGTTGCAATTTATTACAATGCAACATGTCTTAAAATTCAGAAATCACAAAATATCAAAAAATACAGTTACATATCAAATTGATTGCTTTATATTTACAGTCCAATCGTGGTTCGAATGGTAAAATTCAGTAAGTTGTAAGTGAACTAACTTTTTAGTAATACTATCGTTTTATGGCAAACAAAGAAAATAAAAATGTAAACTACATGTTTACATCCGAAGAAGATGAGCTGTGGGGTTTAACAGTAACAACTGTTGGGCAACAAAGTATCGACGAAAACCAACCATATCCGCCAAAAAATCATCCCGCAGGTTATTATTTCAATCTCGATAATGGACGTGTGCTCAACGAGTATCAGCTACTGTACATTACCAATGGCAATGGTACATTTTGCTATGGCGATGCCGAAAAACAAACATGCTATATTACCGAAGGGAAAATGTTTTTTCTGATGCCTGGCGTTTGGCATACCTACAAACCCATCGAAAAATCGGGTTGGAACGAATATTGGATAGGTTTTAAGGGCGATATCGTTGATAAAATTGCCGAAAATGGTTTTTTTATCAACCGGCCACCTGTTTTTAGCATAGGCCTCAACGAACGCATTGTCGACCTTTACCTCAAAGCCATCGAAATTGCCAACGAAGAGCGCGCAGGCTATCAGCAGGCGCTTGCAGGCATTGTAATGCACATACTTGGTTTGATGTATTATCGCGACAAAACACGCGATTTCCAGGACGAAAGTCTTATTCAGAAAATGAACAAAGCCAAAGTGATAATGCGCGAATCGGTGTACAAAGACATTTCGCCCGAAGATATTGCCAACGAACTAAACATAAGCTATTCGGGCTTTCGCAAAGCTTTTCGTGAGTTTACAGGTACATCGCCCGCAAAATACATGATGGAACTCAAACTCAACGAGGCCAAATTAATGCTCAGCACAACTACCAAGTCGGTAAAAGAAATATCGTACGAACTAAGTAGCGATAATCCCGATTATTTTCCCGTATTCTTTAAAAAACGCACAGGTCTTACACCTATGGAATACCGTGAGAATGCTGGTGTGGAATGAGGCATTTCGGTTATTGATTTAAACTTTGCACTGTTATTCTTTGTATTACAAATAATACCATCAGTATATTAAGTTTGTGAAGCTTTCCCTTGCAAATCAAATCCTAATCCACTATCTTTGTGTTTGATGTTTTTTTTTTGATTGTCAAAATTATTAATTTGGAAGATTATGCGAAAACCAATAACAACAAGTGCTTACACTTTTGAAAATACAATCAGCGGCAATTATTTATATGTCGACAAAACTGACTATTTTCATAAACTAATAATGGAGCCGAATGGATTTTTTTTCCTTTCGCGTCCGCGTCGTTTTGGTAAATCGCTTTCTGTATCTATCCTGAAAAACA
>CAZEVV010000278.1:0-3154 GCA_964515675.1 uncultured Paludibacter sp.
ATTCGAGTGTTTCGAGCACGCGTTGTCGGCGTTCCTCGTTGCTCATGTCGAGCAAGAGTAAGGGGAATTCGACGTTCTCGAAAACAGTGTACACAGGCAATAGATTGTAATTTTGGAAAATAAACCCTAAGTCGCGCTTGCGCAATTCGGCTGCTTCTTTGGGTTTTAATTCGCCAATAGAGTGTGCCAAAACCACTACTTCGCCTTCGGTGGGTGCATCCAGCGACCCGATAATATTGAGCAAAGTTGTTTTGCCCGAACCACTTGGTCCTACTAAGCCTGTAAATTCAGCTTCTCCAAAACTTAAATTTACGTTTTTCAATGCCCTGAAAAATCCTGTTCCTACAGGAAAATCCTTAATGAGTCCTTTTGTTTCAACTATTGTTTCCATGATGTGTGTATTTTTCGCCCTCCCTTGTCCCTTGATTGTCTAGCTGCTTATCTCAGGAGGAGGAAGCATAAAGTAAATTATATTAGTACGTTTAAATGTCTGTTTTTTTTAGTTTTTTTTTAATCTATTAATAATCAAATCTTCAATCCCGGTAGCAATCGGGACTAATCTTCAAATATCCCAATCTTCCAATCTTCAAATTTTCAATCCCGATAGCAATCGGGACAAATTTTCAATCCCGATAGCAATCGGGACAAATTCTCCAATTTTCCAATATGAAAATTAGAATTCATATTTTGCAAGCACTTGCAGCCCTTTGCCGCTAAAAACTTGACTGCCGCTATTGCCGAAATTGGGGAGCGCCATGTTTTCGGGATTCCAAAAAGCTATGGCATGAAAGCTCCACTTGTCGTAAGTGCGATTCCACGATACATAATTGAAAAGCATATTCGTTTTGGGCATATAAAAGAATAATGCCGACATTTGGTCGAAAATCGACAGCTGATAATTGAAAGATGTGCCAATTAAATTGCCCATGTTTTTATTCAAAAATTTGTCGCCCCACTGCATGTGTAAAAATTCGGCATTTACTCCCAGCCCGTTGCCAATATCGAAAGTATAGTCGATACCAATATTGAGCATATGCGCAAAGCGTGGCAGCCCAACGATGTTTTTCTCGGTAATTGTTGTCGAATTTTCTATCCATATGCCAGCACCAACATCCCATTTGGCATCAATGCCTATTTTTGTTTCGTTGATTTTTTGCCCAGTGTTAAAGGGTTCGATGGTGCGATGATGCGTGCTTAGACCAATTTCGGAGCTTGCAAAAGGCTGTTCCAAGCGCAAGCCCATTTCAGGCGCGTATTTTTTTTGTAGCTATACTTTCCCAACCTTTGGTTTGGTTGTTGCCCAGCACTGTCCATGCCCAAATGGCTGCATTGTTTTCGAAAAAATACTTGCCTAGCAATGCATTCACGCCATTGCTCAGTTGCAATGGGTCGCGCACATCCATGCCATCGAACCACATGAGCGGACGAAACATTTTTGCAGCACCAAAATTTATTTTTTGTAAGCCCGCTATCAATTCGTGTTGTTGACCGGCCCAACGCACTTGCAAACGATAGGGTTTGAGCAATGTGCTTGTTGTGTCGTAGGCAAAATTATTTGCTTTTAGTGTGAGCATTGCTTGTGCCGATGCTTCGAAATCGATAAAGTTTTTATCGATGAGCATGCGTTTGCCTTGTAGTTGCGGTAATATCCGTACAGCTATTTGTTGTTGCGGGTTGTTGCTCACCTGACTGATTGCCCACGAACTTATTTGCCCACCAAAGCGCAGTTCACCATCTTTGCTTTGTGCCAATAGGTACAAATGCAAAAGTAGACATATTAGGGTAGCAAAACTTTTTTTCATTTTCGTTTTTTATTGAATTGAAACTTACAAGGGTGGTGGCATGATGCCATACACAATCGATTCCGAGAGATTTTTAGCAAGATCAACGGGTGAGCTAAACATTGATTGTAGCTGTTTGTCGCTGGCCCATTCTTGCATTTTTTGCATCAACATAAACACAAAATCTATGCGTAAGTGCGGGTTCATTTCGCCATTTTTTTGCGCTTCTTCGAAAAAATTACGCATCATTACAAACGATTCTCCCTGTATTTTCGCCATATATTGCATCAATTCGGCCGTTTCGGGCTGCATTAGGTCGTTTGCAAAGTCCATCGAAATGTTTCTGCTCATTTCGTATTTTAAGTTGAGCATTGTTTTCAATTTTTCGGCAAAACTATCATTGCTTGCAATTATTTGTCTCGATAATTCAAGACTTTCATCTCCGAATTTTGTAAAAACAGCCATTGCAACATCCTGTTTATTGCTGTAAAGGGTGTAAAAAGTTTTCCGACTAACACCCGCTTTTTTACAAATCTCGTCGATGCTTGTCTTTTTTATTCCTTGCGCAAAAAATAATTCCTTTGCTATTGTTTCTATTTTGTCTTTTTTTTTCATGGGTAACATTTTATGCCATAAAGTAACAAAATTTGTTTCGTTTGACCTTTTTTTTGTTACCTTGATATTTGCATTATTTTGCATTATTTTATGTTTTATGTGTAATATAGGTATGTTTTCGGGTATTATTTTACAAATTGTGTTTGTTTTCATTCAACAACTAATGCAGGAGGCATTTCATGTTTTGTTTAAAAATGAGGAGTGAAAAATGAGGAGTGAAAAATGAAGAATGAAAAATGAAGAATGTCTCTCCGCTAGTGCGGATTTATCTCCCATTGGTCGCTGACTCTGCTAGCGCGGATTTGCAATCCGTGCTTTAAACGTTTCTACTGGTGGCGTGCTGATAATGAGGTTTTTTGCATGCTTTCATTATTTTGCCCCAAGCCCTGCTTGTCCCCTCGTTCGGCGTTAGGCTCTGCCTACGTCGTGCTAAAAGCAAGGCTCCTGCCTTGCAAAAAGAACTTAGCGACACCCCATACCGCCGCAACGTTCTGAGATTTGGGACGATAGAGTTCCGACTCTGTCATTTGGGCTTGAGATCCCTCCCTACCGCCTGCCTGCAGCAGGCAGGTCGGGATGACAAGGTGCCATTATATAATAATACCCGCCGACCACCGACACTGCAAACACGAAGTTAATGACACGGAGGGTGCGAGAAGTATCGAGACCTAACAGGTTTTCAAAACCTGTTAGGTCTTTATCGAAAAAAATGCAATTGTGAAAAAAGATAGCATTAATTGTGAAAATCGAAATTTTTA
>CAZEVV010000279.1:0-3135 GCA_964515675.1 uncultured Paludibacter sp.
AATAATGGCTTCGAACAACAAAGCGCGTATTGTTGCCAACGAAATACTCGTTACGGTAAGGGTGTTCGACATGTCGGGCAAAGTGATATTCGCTGCGAATAATTTCGATTGTAAAAATGAAATTACGCTTCCCAATAAAGGTATTTATATGTTTGACATAGAAACAAATAAAGGAAAACAACAAATTAAATTGCTCAATAAATAATTTTTATTATCTTTGCGGCAAGCTCATTTATTTATGATTTAAAATTTGAAAAATAATGAAACGAATTAATATTATTTTTGTGTTATTGATGTTGGCAGTGTTCGGGTTTGCACAATTTCCTGATCCAGCACCTGGCGGTGGCGTTGCAGTACCTTTGGATGGTGGTGTGCTTATAGCTTTGCTTGCAGGTGCAACTGTTGCTATATCATCGTTTCGCAAAAAAAAGAACAAAGACAAGCAAGAATAATACTTTTGCTCAGAGCTTATATTTTCAACTACTAAGAACAGGGGACTACTAATAAAAATAAGGGTCGACAACCGGGCATGCCTACATGTCCGGTTGTTTTTATAAATGCTTAGCCTTAGCATATGCCTGTATAAAAATTAGGTGTCAACAACTAAATTCATAGAAACATACCATGGATATTGGCAAAGAAATCAAAGATTTTGCACTTAAAAACAAGCCTGCAGCAATTACATTTGCAATAGCTTTAGTGGTTTTTCTGTTTTTATTGGCCGGCGGAAATCAAACAGTAAAGCAATTGTTTAGCTATCAGCAGTTTTTCGATGGCTTTGCTGCTGCTGTTGCCGAGTCAACAGCTTTTTTTCTAAGGTTTACGGGTATGCAAATCGAGTATGTGGCCAGTAGTAAAGCTTATCATGTGGGTTCGCCTATACTTTTGGCAATGAATACGACTTTTGCCTTGCGTTATTTTGTTTTCGTGTTTGTAATTCTCCTATTGCTCCCAGGAAATTATTTAAAAAGCTTATTCTTCTTTTTATTCTCTGCGTCGATGCTATTTGCTGCATTGGTGTTTCGTAACTTTTTCGAAATATTGTACTATGGCGATCGAATTCAAGCTATTTCGCAATTGGGTGTTGTGGCACGCCCTGTTGTTGTGATGCTGGCATTGGCATTTAAATATAAAAATAGCGTTTTGCTACAAAGCATTTACAACAAATTGAATGTTGGTTTTCGCAATAGGTTTTTGGTTTCTATTTATCCCTTTGTGTTTGTAATTGCTATTGCCGAGCCATTGGCGCGTGTGTTCGAAGTATTTAATCTCGATTTTATTGCCAGTGCCATTCAGCATCAAACGCAAATGTTAGCGAGTTTTATGGGGGAGCATACTTATGTTTCGAGCCGCTATATTTTTCTTGAGCAATTTTGGGTTTACGTGGGCGATCCGTGTTTGGGCATTGGCGTAAGCATTACTTTTGCTTTTCTTATTGCCACTTTACGCGGCCAAACACTCAATAAAATTATTTTTATTGCTGCTGGACTTTATATTCTTTTACTAATGAATGCCGTTAGGGTTTGGTATATCTTACTCGACTTGCGAAATTTGCAAAGTGCTGCTATTGGCTATGATGCACACGAAATGTCGAATTACTTTTTTTATATTGTGGTTTTTGTTTTGCTCAATATATATATGTTTTGGTTTGATGGTATTCGCTTCAATGTATTCCTCAAAAGGATTTATACAAAAAAGCCCCGCAAATAATTTGCAGGGCTTTTTTTGCGAAAATAGTTTTTATTTCACTTTTACTTGCAATGGATTTTTCAACGCAGCATCAAACTTCTCCATGGCATTAAACCAATCTTCATCTGTTGCAAAGCCCCATTTGCTCCATCCACCACCAAAATAATATACAAAGTCGGTATTGGGTGCATAGTTGTTAATAATCATTGCATGTGTGCCATCGTTGGCAAACGCATTGCCTGCTTGTGGTATAAGCACACCAACATAATTTCGTCCCGAAGGAATACCTGCGTCCGAAACAGCGTATTCGGCATAAGCAATAAAGTTTTCAGCTTGTTTCAACATGCCTTTCCCATCGTGTAAAAATATGCCACCTGCCAGTTGTTGTGCATTATTACCTTCGTAGCGCACGATTGCTTTGTTCAACAAACTTCCCGCTTCGGTACGTATGATGATACTTTTTTTTTGACTTTGTTGTCCTGTTACAAAAGCATTGTATGTAAGTTTAAATTCGGCACGCAAGGGGCCGTTCATTAAAACTTCAAATTTATCGTAATGTTTGCCAATCAATAATTTGCCATCAATATATGGAGCAATACCACCAGCGCCAAGTGCAGCGCCTACTTTGTAACAGTCGAGGCCTAAGCCATGGTCCACATGATAGGATTTTTTGTTCACCAATTCGTCGTGGTAAAATTTATCTACAATCAATTCGTTGGTGCGTTTCAACCACAAATCCACGCCATTGCTTGGTTTCTGACTAGCCAATGCTGGGCCATACATACGATAGGCTGCTAGGTCGTTTTCCCACGCGAAATCGTCCAAGCGTTCGGGTACGTGGCGCGCCGAAACCAATGCTTTTACCTCGGCTGGTGTACCTGGCTTGATGCTGTAATTGCTTGTTTTGTTTGCTTTTACTCCTGCCTGAAAAATCAATATTTCGTTGTCGATAATCTGGTAGGGCACTTCGGCATTGGCTTCATTCACAAGTATGAAGCTTTTTTTTGCAGTAGCACCTAAGTCGCTCAATTTTACTTCAACCATTTCTTTTTCTCTGTCGAAATTGGCTGTATTCGTTATTGTTATGGTTTTTGATGCCGTAGCACACGAAACCAAAATAATGGAAAGTGCTAAATAAAATAGGTGTTTCATTTTGTATTTTTTTTTTGATTTTGAATTGAATTTGTAATGCAAACTGATATGATAATCATTGAAAATGATGTAAGAATTGTTGGTTTAATCTAAGCAATTGTTTGTATACAAAACTGCATTGCATTTGCTTTTTTAGCTATTTAAGTCCCCTTCGAAAAGTCCAACACATAATGTAAATACGCTTTGATGTAAAAGTAGGTATTAGCATATGCGAAAATACATTTGTGTTGTCATTGTAAAGTATAGGAAATCAAAAATTTCCGCATCAAAATAACTTTTCGAAGGAGACTCAAT
>CAZEVV010000280.1:0-3133 GCA_964515675.1 uncultured Paludibacter sp.
ACATCAATAATACGATAAAAAAACATCAGCCCGATGTTGTCGTCAATTTTTACGAATTGCTTTGTGGTTTGACTTATGGAATTTTTCAGCCAAAGCCAAAAATGATTAGCATTGCCCATCAATACTATTTTCTGACAAAAAACTTTAGTTATAATGGCAATAAAAAATTTGAGTTTTTAATGCTAAAGCTTTTTACACGCTTCACGGCGCTCAATGCCAACAAAATACTAGCACTTTCGTTTCGTAACGAACGAGCTCACAACGACGAATTTATTCAGATTGTACCGCCATTGTTGCGCATCGAAGTACTAAATGTTTCATGCAAAAAAGGCGATTACATACATGGCTATATGCTCAATGCCGGTTTTGCCGATAGTTTAATGCAATGGAGTAAAAACAACGCACAACACAAACTTCACTTTTTTTGGGACAGGGCCGATGTGACTGACAATTTTATGCTTACAAATTCGCTGTGTATGCACAAACTCGACGACAAAGCATTTTTAAATTATATGGCTAACAGTAAAGCTTATGCCACTACAGGAGGTTTCGAGTCGGTTTGCGAAGCTATGTATATGCACAAACCTGTACTTATGGTGCCAGCACATATCGAGCAAGCATGTAATATTATCGATGCGCAAAAAAGTGGTGCAGGTGTCGAGGCCGATAGTTTCGATATAAGCAAATTGCTTGAGTTTACGCCATTTTACCAACCCGATAATAATTTTCGAACGTGGTGCAACAGTGCCGAAAGCATTTATTTGTACGAACTCGTGAATATTACAAGTAGTAAAAAATTCATTTTGGCGAGTTTGTATTAATAATTAATCAATAACAAAACAAAAAAAAATGACCTCTCGGGGCTTCGATACCTGAGAGGTCATTTTTTATTATTTGCGTCATTTTGGCAATGTTGGCACGCTCCTCATTTTGCGAGTGAATGCTAAAATTGCTAATGCAAAATGCCAATTTTTTACAATACGCCTTGTGCCATCATGGCTTTTGCAACTTTCATAAATCCGGCCACATTAGCACCATTTACGTAGTTTACAAATCCATCAGCTTCTTTGCCATATTTCACACACGACTCATGAATGTCGAACATGATTTGTTTCAATTTAGCATCAACTTCTTCTTTTGTCCAGCTTAGTTTGATAGAGTTTTGCGTCATTTCGAGTCCCGAAACCGACACACCACCTGCATTTGCAGCTTTTCCTGGGCCGTAAAGAATTTTGTTTTTGATAAATACGTCAACCGCTTCAGGAGTCGAAGGCATGTTAGCACCTTCCGAAACAGCGAAACAGCCGTTTTTCACCAACATTTCGGCATCGTCGCCATTCAATTCGTTTTGTGTAGCCGATGGCAATGCAATTGTACAAGCTTCGGCCCATGGGCGACCACCCTCTACGTATTTGCAATTGTATTTGTCAGCATACTCTTTGATACGTCCACGGTAGATATTTTTTAGCTCGAAAATATAAGCCAATTTCTCGCTATCAATACCTTCTGGATCGTAGATATAGCCATTGCTGTCCGACAAAGTAATAACTTTACCGCCCAACTCAATAACTTTTTCGGCGGTGTAAGTAGCCACATTACCCGAACCCGAGATAGCTACAACTTGTCCTTTTAAATCGGTGATACCTTTGGTTTTAAGCATATTCATTAAGAAGTAGATATTGCCATAGCCAGTAGCTTCGGGGCGAATAAGCGAGCCACCAAACTCGATACCTTTACCTGTGAAAGTACCCGTGTTTTCGCGTGCCAATTTGCGGTACATGCCATACATATAAGCAACCTCGCGACCACCCACACCAATATCACCAGCAGGCACATCAGTTTCGGGGCCAATGTGGCGCCACAATTCCATCATAAAAGCTTGGCAAAAACGCATAATTTCGTTGTTCGATTTTCCTTTTGGATTAAAATCCGAACCACCTTTACCACCACCCATAGGCAATGTAGTAAGTGCATTTTTAAACGTTTGCTCGAAAGCCAAAAATTTAAGAATCGATGGGCAAACCGAAGCGTGGAAACGCATACCACCTTTGTATGGTCCAATAGCGTTGTTGTGTTGCACACGGTAAGCCATGTTGGTTTGCACATTGCCATTGTCGTCGACCCACGTTACACGAAACGAAAAAATACGATCTGGAATACAAATGCGCTCAATAATGTTTTGTTTTTCGAATTCGGGATGTTGATTATACACATCCTCAATTGAGTGCAATACTTCCTCTACGGCCTGATGGTACTCTGGCTCGTTAGGGAACCTTCTCTTCAAATTGTCGAGAACTTGTTCTACTTTTATACCTTAATGTAAATATTTATTTAGTTTTATTGTTTATCGGGCACAAAAGTAATAAAAACATACAAATATATGGCATAAAAAACTAATTTTATTCGAAAAAATTGATATTTACTTCATTTTATTACTTTTTACGCCCTTTTTAATGACAAAAAGCAGTGATATAATGCATATTTATACAAAATGCTGTGCGTATGAGCTTATAAAAGTGCTTTGTTGAGTGGTTTGTATATTCATTATGATAAGTATAAACTTTATCAAACTAATTCGCATAAATATTTAGCTTCATACTTCTATGGCTATCGTAAATTGAAATGTTACAGCAGTCGAGATTCCGTGCTTACAGCAGGCAGGCGCATATCGAAAACTTTGTTTCGCCTGATTTCTCATTCCGAATGACAAATGCCGCTAATGCGAATTTATCTCACTTTGGTCGCTGACCGTTGGTTGCAATACGTGCTACTATTCTTTTTTAATAATATTGAACCTGTCATTTCAGATGCATAGCGAAGAAACTCAAACTTCAACATGTAAGAATTAAAATCGTCATGCCATCACGACCTTATACATAGTTTTTGACAAAATGTACTTGAAATATATTTTTTTTTAGCTACAAATATGAAAGTTGAAAAAGTGGAATGAGCAAAAAATACACGAATAGAGTTATCGTAACATTATTTTTGCTTGTTATGTAGTAAAATAATTGTTTCGTAAAATTTTGATAACTACCTTATTTGAATATTTATTGAAAAAACTTTGTTTGAAATGTTTGTTTTTATGAAAATAATAACTATCTTTGCACTCGCAAAACGGAAATGGTACCAT
>CAZEVV010000281.1:0-3097 GCA_964515675.1 uncultured Paludibacter sp.
TGTTGTTGTATTTCAAATTATAATAGTGAAAGAAGTCAGAATTTTATGATAAGTGTAAGCCCTGATTCGCTAGCGCGGTTTTATCTCCCGTTGGTTGCAATCCGTGTCTTTATGTGGTAGCACTGATTGCAAATCGCGCTAGCAGAGGTAGAAAGCATATTATATTGATTAATTGACAGGCATAAAATAAGTTACAAAACAAAACGAACATCGAATAGGCTCCAATTAGCCATATCCGATGTTCGTTTTTGTTGATTGTATCGAATTAACTTCTACTCCACCCAAAGCACCAATCCCTTGAGGTATTCGCCTTCGGGGTGGTAAATATTGATAGGGTGATCGGCCGGTTGTGTGAGCTGGTGCAAAATACGTACATTGCGTTTACTTTCGGCAGCTGCACTAAAAACAGCTAAGCGAAACATATCTTTGCTAATCACTTGCGAGCACGAAAACGTAAATACTATACCGCCAGGCTTTGTTTGCTCAAAGGCTTTGGCATTGAGGCGCTTGTAACCTTTAAGAGCATTGCGCACAGCATCGCGGTGTTTTGCAAAAGCTGGTGGGTCGAGAATGATAATGTCGTATTTTTCGTCGGAAACCGAAAGGTTGTTTATAAATTTAAAGGCATCCTCAGCAAAGGCTTCGTGACGAGGGTCGTTGCCAAAATTGGCTTGTACATTGTTGTTGGTAAGTTCAATGGCTTTGGCCGAACTATCCACCGAATGAACTTTTGTAGCACCACCACGCATGGCAAAAACCGAAAAACCGCCCGTGTAGCAAAACATATTGAGCACCGATTTATTTTTTGAATAATGTTCGAGCAAGCTGCGATTGTCGCGTTGGTCGATAAAAAAGCCAGTTTTTTGTCCGCGCAACCAGTCAACTTTAAATTCAAGACCATTCTCGATGGCTTTAAAGTCAGCTTTCTCTTGCCCAATCAAATAGCCATCCTCAGGTGCAATATCGGCTTTAAAAGGTAGTGTAGTTTCCGATTTGTAATACACGTTTTCAATTTCGGCAATGCTTTCGACTATTGCATTTGCAATTTGCATGCGGTTTTCGTGCATGCCAATGGAGTGCGCCTGCATCACTGCTGTGTGATGATACACATCAACAATGAGTCCAGGCAAACTGTCGCCCTCGCCATGTATCAAGCGGTAGCTATTGTTGTTTTCGCTCACTAGCCCAAGTGCATAACGCATTTTGTAGGCATTAGCTATGCGCATTTTCCAAAAATTAGTATCGATATTTTGTTTTTCGAACGAAAGTACACGCACTGCAATACTGCCAATTTGATAATGTCCAAGCGCCAAAAATTCGTTTTGATGATTGCGCACCTCTACCAATTCGCCTTCGGTGGGTTTACCATGTATCTTTTGTATGGCACCTGAAAACACCCAAGGATGAAAACGCAAAAGACTCTCTTCTTTTTTGGGCTTTAATTGTATAATTATCATTGTATTGTGTTGTATTGTATAATAATATATTATCTTGTCATGCTGTTTACTCTGAACCTCCCTCGTTCCTCATGAGGCAGGCTCGAAACTCATATATCTTTACTCTCAACCCTAACCTCATCACCCTTAATCGCTTGCTGATGATTCATCGGATTGTGCAAGAATTTAAGTGCATCAATTTCTTTTTTCGAAATGGTTTGTTCGTTTATCAATTGCAGGTAAATGAGCAAAGTAGCCCATGCGTCGGTAGCTGCATATTTTTGTTGCATATCGTTGAGCACATCGCTTTCCCAATTGGTGAGGCGTTGCGATTTCGATATTTTTCGGCCAAACAATATGGCAAATATTTTTTGCAAGCCCAACTCTAAAATGCCATAATTATTCACAATCGACTGTATTTCAACAACATTTTGTGGCCTGAAAGTTTTAATCCTATTTAGCCCAGCCAAGTCTTCGCGCACGGCAAGTCCTACTTTTTTTATACTGTCGTCGGCCAAAAAGTCGGCCAGTTCTTTTGGGAAACCAATTTTATTGAGTCGGAACAAAAAGCACTGTTCGAGGTTGGCAATTTGCACCAGCGAAATTTTGTAATGCACCCCACGTGTAAACGAAGGCCGAGTTTCGGTATCGATGCCCACTACCGGACTTTTACGCAAGTACTCAATAGCAGGTGCAACTTTCGATAACTCGTCGACGAGTGTAATCTTGCCTTCAAACAAAATTGTTGGCATCTCATTCACTTCTTCTTTACTTAGTTTTGCCTCAAACATTTTATACAATCTTTTATTTAAAATAATACAGGCATTAGCCCATCCTATTTTTTTATGTCATTTTTATAATATCTTCGAAAAATCATCTTCGTCCTCGGATAAAAAATCCAAAAAAGCATTTTTTTTCAGTTTCGATTTCCCTGCTATCACATCAAAGTCCTCTTCTTCATCGCTACTATCAAAACCTTCGGCATGACGCAAGCTATGCAATGCGCGCAATGCGTTGAGTAATTTTTGCCCCCAATGTTCCGAAAATGCTTGCAAGCAATGCAACAACGAGTCGTTCATCGTATCAACATCAAGTGACTGATAGTTAGCAGCAAAGTCTTTAATTTCTTGATAAATATCGGCAATATCTTCCGATATAAATGCCGCAATAGGCGTATCGCTCAAAGCCATGTCGGGGTGAAAAACTTCCAAATACCCATCGTCGGCACCAAGCAGTTTCTCAATTATTTCTTTTATGTATAAATAATCGTCTTCAGTAACAAAACGCTCGGGCTCTAAGTCGAAAACAGGCTCAGGTGCTTTGAGCAAAGCCGCTTTTAAATACAAAAGTGGTAAAAGCTTAACAGCAGTGTCGATAAACGATTTCGAGTCTTGTTGCTCGGCATTTTCCAAAAATATACATGTCTCAGCCGTAACTGTTACAAAATCGATAACACCTTGCGAATACACCACATGGTTGGGTAAGTTATTGTCTGACATATATTTAAAAAATTTGCTTTTTGTTTAATTTACAGTCTGCAAAAGTACAAAAAATAAATCGTTTGCACAATGTCATTTTGTTTTGTCTGTACTCATTTCAATGCATGCCACAAGCACTCTCATGCTTCACAAGGCTGAGCCATTACTCAAAACCTCCACTAT
>CAZEVV010000282.1:0-3094 GCA_964515675.1 uncultured Paludibacter sp.
GTCATTCCGAATGAGAAAACAAGCGAAGCAAAGTTTTCGATATGAGCCTGCCTGCTGCAGGCAGGGAATCTTAATTGTTGATACATTTCAAATTACGATAGTCATACAAGCCTCACCCTACATTTTCATCCATAATTTATAAAACAAAGCTTTCCTTTTAGCCCATATTAAATGTAGCATTAGCATATAACTTATTTATTTTTCTACTTCTTTTCAAAATTACACCACCAAAGCCCGTCGTCGCCACAAAAAACGAAACAAAATAGCATTCTTTTCGTCATCTTTTTAAATATGTGCTTGTGCAAAATGTGCTTTGTCGATTCGTTTTGGGGATGCACAGGCTATGCGGCATGCTTTTATGTAAAAAACAGATACTTAGGATGAAGCGATTATCGATTTTATTTTTGTCGACATTGTTGTTTGCTGTTGCCTACGCAAGCCTACAAATGCCGGCTTTTTTCTCGGACAATATGCTGGTGCAACAACAAAGCGTTTTTCGCATTTGGGGCACTGCGCCTGCCAATGATGTGGTTGCGGTAAGGGTGTCGTGGGACAAAAAAAACTACAAAACACTGGCTGATGCCAATGGCCATTGGGAAGTGAAAATTAATACGCCAAGTGCCGATAATAAATTACACAGCATAAGCGTAAAGGCCGATGTGAAAGTGCAAATATCGAATGTGCTCTTGGGCGATTTGTGGTTTTGCTCAGGGCAAAGCAATATGGAAATGCCCATGAAGGGTTTCAAAAATCAGCCTATCAAGGGTGGAAATATGGATATTTTGAAGAGCAAAAACAGCTCCATTCGCCTTTTTACTGTAAAGCGCAATGCCACCCTTGCCCCACAAACCCAAGTGGTGGGCAAATGGCACGAGGCTTCGCCCGAAACGGTAAAAGAGTTTAGCGCAACAGCCTATTATTTTGGCCGATTGATAAACAATACAATGCAGATACCCATAGGTTTGATACATAGTGCGTGGGGTGGCTCGTCGGCCGAAGCGTGGATGAGCGAGGATATGTTGCTGGCTTTTCCGGAAGTGAAAATACCCAAAACCGATGCCGATGTAAAAGACAAAAATCGCACACCTACTATGCTTTACAATGCAATGGTGGCGCCATTGTTGGGTTTATCTATCAAAGGTTTTATTTGGTACCAAGGCGAATCGAACTACGACAGGGCGCATACTTATGCACAAATGTTTGCTACTATGGTGAATGGCTGGCGCGCAAATTGGAATGCGACCGACACTTTGCCGTTTTATTATTGCCAAATAGCACCTTACGATTATGCACTTGTAACCGAAAAAGGCAAACCCGTGATAAACGCTGCCTTTTTGCGCGAAGCACAGCTCAAAGCCGAAAAGCTTATTCCGGCATCGGGCATGGCGGTGTTGATGGATGCTGGCGAGGAAAAATGCATTCACCCAGCCCAAAAGCAATTGGCAGGCGAGCGTTTGGCATTGTTGGCACTTAGCAAAACATATGCTGTAAAAGGTGTATCGGCCGAAAGTCCGCTGTATAAATCGATGGAGATAAAAAACGACACCGTACATTTGAGTTTCGAAAGGGCCGATATGTGGTTGACGGCCCGCAATGGCGAATCGCAATGTTTTACTGTGGCTGGCGCCGATGGTGTTTTTCATCCCGCCAAAGCATGGATAGTACGCAGCAAAGTATTGCTAAAAAGCGAAAACGTGCCCAAGCCTGTGGCAGTGCGTTATGCTTTCGACAATTTTGTGGTGGGCGATTTGTATAGCACCGAAGGCATACCAGTATCGAGTTTCCGCACAGATAGTTGGTAATTGCAAAAAAAACAAAGCGAGTATCGATACCTAATGATGAGAATACTAAAACACCAAGGTGCTAATAATCAGGATTATTCAAATAAATATATATGCAAATGGAGTATTTTATATTGCTGTTTAATAACATATTAGATGCCAATAATGGGTTTCAATATTCATTCACGAAAGGGGTTGTTGCAAATTTGTCAAACTATCCTACGAGGTTTAATTTCGCAGTGCGGCCTCTTTAAGCCCATTTAGGGGTTTGGGTCAAAAATCTTCAAATCTTCAAATAAAAAAAATCTTCAAATGAAGCTTTTCTTAATCATAATATCTTTCCTTATATTATTTTTCAATAATAATATTAATGCACAGTCGGACTATGTTTGGACTAGTCCCTCGGAAAACGCATCGCAATCGATGCCCTGTGGGGGTGGCGATATTGGCTTAAACGTGTGGGTTGAAGGGGGCGATGTGTTGTTTTATGTATCGCGCAGTGGGGCTTTCGATGCCAACAATACGCTGCTGAAACAAGGCCGTTTCCGACTTCGCTTATCGCCCAATCCATTTGTCGATGCCAAAAATTTTCGTCAAGCATTGAAGTTGAAAGATGGACATATTGAAATTGCGGCCAATGGAAGCCTTGTGAAAATTTGGGTAGATGTGCACAAACCCGTGATACATGTTGAAATGCAACACAGCAAGGCGCTTACATGCGAATTACATTACGAAAGCTGGCGACATGCTGAGAGAGTTATTCGCAAAGGCGAAGGACAACAAAATTCGTACAAATGGGCTATTCCGCAGGGTTTAAGCATGCAACGCGATTCGGTTTTGGCACAAGTCAATGCGCTTACTTTTTACCATCGCAATCCCAACAAAACCATTTTCGACATAGCTGTGCATCAACAAGGCATGGATGCTGTGAAAGCCGAAATGTACAATCCCTTGTCGCATTTAACATCGGGCGGCAAAATGTGGAGCAATGATTTTCGGTTTAGTCGTGTGCAAAATGGCATTTATGCTGGCACCGACTTTAAGGCTTGGGTATTTACAACACCAAAAGCCGCACGCAAACAGCAGTTGAGCATTGCGCTCGAAGTGTCGCAAGCGCCCGATATGGCACAATGGCATGCTGCACTCAACGCAACCATTGCTGCCACCCAACGCACTGCCGACCGCAAGCTAAGCATTGCTTGGTGGAATGCATTTTGGAACCGAAGTTATATCGACATAAGCGGCGATGGGCAAGAGCTTTCGCGCAACTACACATTGTTTCGTTATATGTTGGGCTGCAATGCCAAAGGTGC
>CAZEVV010000283.1:0-3019 GCA_964515675.1 uncultured Paludibacter sp.
GAACTCTATCCTCCCAAATCTCGTAACATTGGAGCCGCATCGGGCGATTGAAGTTTTTATAATATGCATATCAGTTATTTATCATCACGCTGTTACAGTCCCCCTTTAGGATTTCCTCATGAGGAACGAGGGAGGGGCTTGGGGCTGATGGGTGTTACAAACAAAACTTCAATATACCACAAACATTTAGTCAACGCTCTTTCCCTCTCCTCCCCGATATAAAATCGGGGCATGTCTCCGAGGGTCAGGGAGAGGTATTAAAACTTAAAAAGAACTGCTTTACAGCATTCAAAAATAATGTAACAACTGAATGAAAATTGAAAAGAAATTGCCTAAAATTGGATAAGATGCAGCATTTAAAATATTTTTTTATTAATTTTGAGGCGCAAATTTTATTGCTTTTGGTTTAATTGCTGTTTAATATTACAATAATGTGAAATGAATATAAGTATCGAAATATTTTTGCTCATTACCTCGGTATTACTTTTTTTTAGCTTGCTGGCTGGTAAAACGAGTTCTCGATTTGGTGTACCTACCCTCCTACTCTTTTTGGCCATTGGCATTGGTGCTGGCGAAAAAGGGCTTGGGCTTCAGTTCGAATCGCCACTCATTGCACAGTACATTGGTGTTATTGCATTGAATATTATTTTGTTTTCGGGTGGTCTCGACACAAAAATTAAAGATGTACAACCAGTGGCACTGCCTGGTATTCTTATGGCTACGTTGGGGGTATTGCTCACGGCATTGCTTACTGGCGTATTTGTATATTGGCTTACGAATAGCTTTTTTAGTGCTATAAGTTTTAGTTTTGTTGAGGCACTGCTTTTGGCAAGCATCATGTCGTCGACCGACTCGGCTTCGGTGTTTTCCATTTTACGCTCAAAAGGCTTGTCGCTCAAGCAAAATCTACGCCCCATGCTCGAGCTCGAAAGTGGTAGTAACGACCCCATGGCTTTTATGCTTACTATTATAATGGTGCAAATGGTGCAAAGTCCCAACATCAGTGGCTGGAGCATGGCATTGCTTTTTGCGCAACAATTTGTTTTGGGTGCCTTGGTTGGACTATTATTTGGTAAGTTGGCAGTTAAAGTAATCAACAAAATCGACCTCGACAACGATGCACTTTATTCGGTTTTATTGCTCACCATCATGTTTTTCTTATTTGGCTTTAGCAATTTTATTGGCGGCAATGGCTATTTGTCGGTATATGCAGGCGGATTAATTATTGGTAATCACCGTTTTGTACACAAACGTAGTTCGTTACGTTTTTTCGATGGTCTCACGTGGCTTTTTCAAATATTCATGTTCCTTTCGCTGGGTTTACTCGTTAATCCGAGCGAATTGCTGCCCATTGCTGGCGTGGCTATTATTATTGGACTGTTTTTAATGTTGTTGGCACGTCCTGTGGCTACTTTCGTAAGCTTGGCATTCAACAAAAGTTTCACACTCAAGGGGCGTATTTTTATCTCGTGGGTTGGTTTGCGCGGGGCAGTGCCTATCATTTTTGCCACCTATCCTTGGATTAGCGAAGTGCCACAAGCCAAAAACATGTTCAACATAGTATTTTTTATCACCATACTGTCGCTCATGCTGCAAGGCACCACGGTGGCTACAGCAGCACATTGGCTAAAATTGTCGCTGCCAACACCGCCAAAGCGCAAACTGAAAGAGTTCGATGTTGAGTTTTCCGACGAAATAAAATCGGCCATGTGCGAAATTAGCATTACCGACAGCATGCTAGCCAAAGGCAACAAGGTAATGGACCTTACATTGCCCGACAACACATTGGTGGCTATGGTGAAACGCAATAAAAAGTATTTTATACCGCGTGGAAATACATTGCTCGAACCCAACGACTCGATACTTATTATTACCGACAACGAAGAAGCCATGCGCGAAACTTTTAAACAACTAGGAGTTAATCAATTATATATAAGCCAAATTGACAAAGCATAGCATTGGTTTCGATTAAGAATTTAAACACAAAGCAAGATTTTCTTATTAAACACGAAAACATTTTGACGCGTATATTATTTATCAAAAACGAGTCATTGTATCGAATCATCTTATTATAAAACAAATAAATCAATTAAAAAATAGAAAATGAAAACATCATTTAAACTTATTGCATTGGCATTGATATTGACATTGAGCGCATCGTGCAAAGCCAACAAGACCAACGAAGCGATAGTGGTTTTCGAAACCAATTATGGCAAGATAACTGTAAAACTATACAACGAAACGCCATTGCACAAACAAAATTTCTTAAAACTAGTCGACGAAGGTTTCTACAATGGCTTGCTATTTCATCGCGTAATAGCCGATTTTATGATTCAGGCAGGCGACCCAAAATCGCGCAATGCAAAGCCGGGCGATATGCTTGGTGGTGGCGATGTTGGCTACACCATACCTGGTGAGTTCATTTATCCTCAATACTATCATAAAAAAGGCGCATTGGCAGCAGCACGTCAGGGCGATAACATAAACCCACAACGGGCATCGTCAGGTTGTCAGTTCTATTTTGTTGTAGGTCGCACCTTCACCGACCGTCAGCTACAATCGTTGGAAACACGAAACAAAGAAAAATTTCTGCAAAAAACTTATAGCGATTTGCTCTCAAAATCGGAAGATTACAAAAAAGCCCTTGCAGCAAACGACGAGGCTACTAAAAACAAATTTATGGAACAAGCAATGGAACAAGCCATCACCATAACCGAAAGCAGTACACAATACCTTTTTAGCGAAGAGCAAAAAACACATTACAAAACCATAGGCGGCACGCCTCACCTCGATGGCGAATATACAGTGTTTGGCGAAGTGATTGATGGACTTGAAATTGTTGAAAACATATCGAAAACCAAGGTGGGCGTTGCCGACAGACCACTGGAAGATGTGATCATTCTAAAGGCAAAACGGAAGTAATAAAGCCCCCGCTGGCGAAGTTGCAATCCGTGCCATTAAATCGTAGCACGGATTGCAACCAACGGTCAGTGACCAAAGGGAGATAAATCCGCGCTAG
>CAZEVV010000284.1:0-2985 GCA_964515675.1 uncultured Paludibacter sp.
TTAAGACATATTTTTAAAACGAAATTACAATATAACGAAGCAATAATACATGCCTATGTTCACAGGCTGGCTGACCCCGAAATGAAGGGACAGGCAGTGCCCATAGCGCTGTAGTTATGCTGCGTTGCGGTATTCGCGCTTCAAGGCTTTGTGTGGTTTTGTAAGTGTTTTTATGCCTCCCGAATCATTTGCTGTTGGGCGCAGTTCATGGTGTTTAATTAGAGCTTAATATTAAAGTAGCGAATATATTTTTATGGATCCATATAAAATTATTAATCAGTATTATACGAAAGATAGCGATTTGTATAACTTGCTTATATTGCATAGCGAATGTGTGCGCAACAAGGCACTTGCCATAGTGCAAAAACATCCCGAGCTCAATGCCGATGCCGAGTTTATTGCCGAAGCAGCTTTGTTGCACGATATTGCCATTTTCATGTGCGATGCTCCCGAAATTCATTGCCATGGCACGCACCAATACATTCAGCATGGCTATTTGGGCTCCGATTTGTTAATGTCGCACAATTTGCCGCGGCACGCTTTGGTGTGCGAGCGACATACAGGTACTGGCTTGTCGGTGGCCGATATTCAGCAACAAAATTTACCGTTACCTTTGCGCGATATGCTGCCCATAAGTATCGAGGAGCAAATTATTTGTTATGCTGATATTTTCTTCTCGAAATCGAAACCCGAAAAAATTGCAAAGGCCGAAAAAATTAAACCCCGATTGCTGCGCCGTGGTCCCGAACATTTAGAGCGCTTCGAACTATGGGAGAAAATGTTCGAATAAGTTGATATTCAGATTGCCTGCTTCATTTTTAAACGTTTATTGAATAGATTGTTATGGATTGAATAAATGCATATATCCATTTTGCAATCTGTTGGTTACCAACACAAAACGTCTTTATTTTTTCATGCTCTTAGTGTCCCTGCGTCTCAGTGTTTAAAAAATCTTACTTCGTGCCTCCGTGCCTTCGTGATTAAATCTCTTTCATGCTCTTAGTGTCCCTTTGTCTCCTTGTTTAAATAATCTTATTCGTGCCTCCGTGCCTTCGTGTTTAAATTCTTACTTTGCGTCTCCGTGCCTTCGTGTTTAAATTCTTACTCTGCGCCACCGTGTTTAAACATCTCCATTTGAATGTACAATAAATGTCTGATTTTAAAATAAATGTGCATTTTAGTCAATTATATTTATAGCTTTAATTGCTTTATTTACAGCCAATTTTCAAAATATTAAATATTTCTATCGAAAATTATTCAACGAAAGTTTTGTTATATCAAAATGAATATCTATCTTTGCAGACCAAAAAATTAAAGAAAAAATAAATTCAAGAAAATACATAAATAATTAGTAATTATGATCATTGTACCAGTAAAAGAAGGCGAAAACATTGAGAGAGCATTGAAAAAATTCAAACGCAAATTCGAAAAAACAGGCGTAGTAAAAGAATTGCGTCGTCGTCAGTGTTTCGATAAACCTTCAATTGTGAACCGCGAAGCAAAAAAACACGCGATTTACGTTCAAAAAATGCAAATTAACGAGGATTAATCCAAAATCAGGAGAAAATATTTTTTTTCTTCGTTTTTTTTGTTTATTTTCGTTGCATATTTGAACTAACTGATATGGTAGATAAATTTATGCAATATATACAGTATGAGAAGAATTATTCTTCTCATACTGTTTTGTCATATCATACCGACTTGGTTCAATTCTTCGAATTTCTTGCATGCGATGGCGATGCTTTTGTTGCCGATGATATTCGTGCAACCGATTTGCAGCAATGGATATTGCAATTAATGAATGATGATATTAGTGCACGCACACTTTCTCGAAAAATTTCTACACTTAAGTCGTTTTGGCGATTTTTGCTAAAAAATAACTTAGCAACAAAAAATCCTACCTTAAAAATTCAATTGCCCAAAACAAATCGACCCCTTCCTTTGTTTTTTAAACACAGCGAGCTTGTGGCAGCTTTGAACGACGGTTTCGAACCCAACAATTTTGAATCGGTACGCAATAGGCTCGTTTTGCATATGTTTTATGCTACAGGCATGCGTTTGTCCGAGTTAATCAACTTAAAACAAACCGATGTTGATTACGAACGAAAATTATTGCAAGTAACAGGAAAACGAAACAAACAACGACTTTTGCCCATTTCAGATGCATTAATCGAGATGATAAAGGATTATAATCAGTTTTGTTCGAACGAGGGTTTCGCATTGCATGGGCATTTATTTGTACGAAAAAATGGTGAGAAAATGTACGAAAAACTTATATATAATATTATACACAATAAAATGGAAGCATTTTCGAGTCTTCCGAAAGTAAGTCCGCACGTACTACGTCATTCGTTTGCCACTAATATTCTTAATGGCGGTGCCGATATCAATGCCGTAAAGGATCTTTTAGGTCATTCGAGTATAGCTACCACCCAAATCTATACGCACACAAGTTTCGAAGAGCTCAGAAATATTTATAAACAAGCTCATCCAAGAGCAAAATAAAAAAGGAGGTAATATGAAAATCCGCATCCAATCCATCAATTTTGATGCTACAGAATCTCTAGAGTTGTATATCAACAAAAAAATGTCGAAACTCGAAAAATTCTTCGACGAGATACAAAATGTTGATGTTTATTTGAAAGTAGTAAAGCCCGAAACGGCTACAAATAAAGAAGCAGACATAAAAATTGCAATTCCTGGAGTTGATTTTTTTGCTTCAAAAACATGCGATACTTTCGAGGAATCGGTTGATTTAGCGATAGATGCACTCGATAAGCAAATACGCAAGCACAAAGAAAAAGCAATAAAAAAATAATTTTTTTGCAGAATAGTTTTGTAATTCAAAATATATTCGTAAATTTGCAAGCCGTTTGAATAATGCTATTCAAGCGGCTTTTTAAACGGCAAAAAGCTGATAAACAAAACAATGCCTCTTTAGCTCAGTTGGCCAGAGCACGTGATTTGTAATCTCGGGGTCGTTGG
>CAZEVV010000285.1:0-2974 GCA_964515675.1 uncultured Paludibacter sp.
TTGCAAGAAAACGCCAATCTCTGCGTTGCACTCACAGCGAAAACTACTCATTTACGTAAGTAAACTCCGAGTTTTCACTGTTTCGTGCGCCTTGACCAATGCTAGCGCGGATTTGCAATCCGTGCTACAAACTCAAACACGGTGTTTAATTTGAAGGATTAGATAATTCGATTTTCAGTAAGCAAAGTGGGAGTGTAACTCAAAATTGCACTCCCTCTTTAATCTTCAAATCTTCAAATGTCAAATCTTCAAATGTCAAATCTTCAAATCTTTTTTAAAAACCTTATCGTTTGAGTACAACACACTTTATCAAATTGTCTGATATGTGTTTAGATGTTTTATGGCTCTTTTTTTTGAAATAATATAAATTGCCACTAAGTCAGCATGACACTAAGTTTCACAAAGCATTTATTTGCTGATAATTAGTTTCGTATTGTCTGCTAGCGCGGATTTATCTCCCTTTGGTCGCTGACCGTTGGTTGCTATCTGCTACCAAAAAATGGCACAGATTGTATTATTGCACCAGCAAAGCTGATGGTTTTTTACAATCAAAAAGTCCACGCTTTCAGTCAAATAATATAAGCAAGAATAAAATTAAAAACTATATATTTGTATATCTAATAAAAAAGAAAAAAGTAATGACAAACAAAAGTTTCATTGTTGCCTTACTGGCTTTAAGCCTTGTTTTATTATCGTCGAAGTCGCGACCGACACATGTTTTTATGGCTGGTGACTCGACCATGGCCGACAAAGTGTTTTACAAAACAATCACCGACTCGCTCACCGGCGAAATGTCGCCCGAAGTTTTTCTCGAACGTGGCTGGGGACAAATGCTGCCCGACTTTTTTACCGACGATGTAATTGTACGCAATATAGCCAAAAATGGCCGTAGCACACGCACTTTCATTAGCGAAGGTTGGTGGGAGCAAATTATTTCGAATGTGCAAAAAGGCGATTTTGTGATCATTCAGTTTGGACACAACGATAGCTCGGTTGAAAAAAAAGACCGTTATACTACACCCGACGAATACCGCGCAAACCTCAGCCGCATGGCCGATGAGGTGAAAGCAAAAGGTGGTAATGCCATTATTTGTACTCCTGTGGCACGTCGCAAGTTCGACAGCAATAATCAATTGGTGGATACGCATGGCGTTTACCCCGACATAGCGCGCGAAGTGGCCAAAGCCAAACGCATTCCGCTTATCGATATGCAAAAATCCACTTCGCAATGGCTTGCCAAAGAGGGTGTTGCTGCTACACGCAAGTATTTCCATAAATTTGCACCCGGGCAAAATCGTTTGTACCCCAAAGGACTCGACGACAATACGCATTTCGTAGAGCGTGGTGCCAAAATTGTAGCAGGCCTTTTTGTAGCAGGTTTAAACGAGGCAAAAGTTGCTGGCTTAACAAAATTGTTGAAAGAAAATCAAAAGCCTTATGTTTCGAAAGTTTGGGTGAGCGATTTGGGTAATGGAAAATACCGCAACCCAATTTTGTACGCCGACTATTCCGACCCCGATGTTTGTCGCGTAGGCGATGATTATTATATGACAGCTTCGTCGTTTGCCAACACGCCTGGCTTGCCTATTTTACACTCAAAAGATTTGGTGAATTGGACATTGATAGGACATGCGGTGCAGAAATTAGTGCCTGAGTCGTTTTTCAAAATCCCACAACATGGCAATGGCGTTTGGGCTCCTGCTATTCGCTATCACAACAACGAATTTTACATTTACTATGGCGACCCCGACCATGGTGTTTTCATGACAAAAGCCAAAGACCCTCGCGGCCCATGGTCGCCACTTGTATTGGTAAAAGAGGGCTTAGGCCTTATTGATGCTTGTCCGTTTTGGGACGAAGACGGTCGCGCCTACGTGGTGCATGGCTATGCGGGCAGTCGTGCTGGCATGAAAAGTATTTTGGCCGTGTTCGAAATGACACCTTGCGGCACAAAAGGCATAACCGAAAGTCGTTTGGTTTTCGATGGTCACCCCATACACACAACCGTTGAGGGCACAAAAATGCACAAACGCAATGGCTATTACTATATTTTTGCGCCTGCCGGTGGTGTAACTCCGGGTTGGCAGTTGGTAATGCGCTCGCGCAATGTTTATGGCCCTTACGAGGAGCGCATTGTTATGGCACAAGGCTCAACCGATATCAATGGGCCACACCAAGGTGCATGGATTGACACGCCTGATGGCAAAGAAGATTGGTTCATTCATTTTCAGGCCAGATATGGTTATGGGCGTATTGTGCACCTCAACCCTATGCGTTGGGTAAACGATTGGCCGGTGATTGGTATTGATAAAAATGGCGACGGTTGCGGTGAGCCTGTGCGCGAATACAAAAAACCCAATGTGGGCAAAACTTATCCTATTGCAACACCCGTTGAGGACGACGAATTTGATGGTCGCACCCTTGGTTTGCAATGGCAATGGCAAGCCAACCCCAACGAAATATGGTACCATGCAGCTGGCGAAAAAGGCTATCTCCGTCTGTTCGCTTGGGAAATTGCCGAAGGCTTCAATAACCTTTGGGGAGCACCCAATTTGTTGTTGCAAAAATTCCCAGCACCAAATTTCAAGGCTACAACAAAACTCACTTTCCATCCGTTCAAAAAACAAGAGCGTGCCGGACTTGTTGTAATGGGACAAGATTATGCTGCTGTAACCATCGACAGTGTGAACAATGGTTTGAGTTTGAATTATGTTGTAAACAAAGATGTAAGCAAAGGCGGTGCCGAAACGGTGCGCAAATCAATTCCGTTGAGCACACGAACAGTGTACCTACGTGTTGAGGTGAAAATGACAGAATTTCTTAACAAAGCAAATATCTTGCAACCACGCGCACACTGTGTGTTCAGTTATAGTTTGGATGGCAAAAAATTTACCGAAATTGGTGGCGACTTCGAAGCATGGGAAGGCAAATGGATAGGTGCCAAAGTAGGTATCTTTGCACAACGCCCACAACG
>CAZEVV010000286.1:0-2964 GCA_964515675.1 uncultured Paludibacter sp.
ATTGAAGCTATGTTGGCGCGTATGCGTTCGGTGAAAAACATACGTTCGAGCTCGGACAACGGTCACGGAAGCGTGGTGGTGGAATTCGACAAAACAGTTGATATTGCCGCCGCCCGCTTCGAAATGTCGACCATAATGCGCCAAGCATGGCCAATGCTGCCACAGGGAGTAAGTTATCCGCAACTATGGGTGCAAGCTGCCGACGACAATGCCAACGCCACTTTTATGAGCTTTTCGGTGGTATCGCCCGAAAATACTTTTCGTATGCAGCAATTTGCCGAAGCCAATATCAAAAACATTTTGGCACAAACCAAAGGCGTAAGCATGGTTAGTGTATCGGGGGCAACGCCTATGGAGTGGCAATTGACCTACGACTTTGAGCAGTTGCAAGCGCTCGACATTACAACAACCGACATACAAACAGCTGTTTCGCAATTTATTAACACACAAACATTGGGCTTAGGGGCAATTATTAGCAATAATAACGAAAAACGCTATGTGCGTTTGGCTTTTCAAAACGATTTAAGTACCGATGCCGAGGCTTTGTTTGCAGGCATTACTGTCAAAAATTCGGGTGCCCGACTTGTGCGCCTCAACGATATTGTGCGCATACAACGTGTGCAGGCCCAACCCTCATCCTACTACCGCATCAATGGACTCAACACGGTTTATATCACCATCGAGGCCGAGCAAACAGCCAATCAGTTGCAATTGGCCAAAGAAATTAAAGCTAAAATTGCACAAATAAATGCACATTTGCCCCCCAACTACCGAGTGGATGCCGCTTATGATGCCACAGAATATATACGCACCGAACTCAACAAAATTTATTTCCGCACCGGGCTCACACTTATAATATTGTTTTTATTCGTTTTGCTGGTTTATCGCCGTCTCAAATACTTGCTGCTCATAGCATTGTCCTTGTTTATGAACATTGCCATTGCGCTAATATTTTATTATTTGTTAGATGTCGAAATACAACTTTATTCTTTGGCTGGCATCACCATATCGCTCACTTTAATTATCGATAATATCATTGTTTTGTCCGATCAAATTATCAATCGTGGCAACATGAAAACATTTTTGGCCATACTTGCCTCTACCATCACAACAGTAGCTTCATTGTCGGTCATATTTTTTCTCGACGAGAAAATTCGTTTGCGCTTGGTCGATTTTTCGGCCGTGGTCATTATCAATCTTTTGGTGTCGTTGTTTGTGGCCTTGTTTTTGGTGCCTGCACTTATCGAAAAACTAAACATAAGCAAAAAAAACAAATCGAAACGACCACTCAAAGCTCCCTTTTTCAGGTCGAAGTTTTGGCTATTTATATCGTCGAAACGACCATTGGTGGTGTTTAGGCGCATATACGCATGGCAAATAAAACTCATGTGCAGGCGTCCTGCCATTGCCATTATACTTGCAATACTCATTTTCGGACTGCCCATTTTTATGCTGCCCGAAAAGTGGGAGGCCGAAACCAAAGCAGCAAAAGTTTACAATGCCACCGTGGGTACCGATTTTTACAAACAAAAAATAAAGCCCATAACCGATGTTGCATTGGGCGGCACCCTGCGTTTGTTTGTGCAAAAGGTGTACGAGGGTTCGTATTTCGACAATAAACGCGAAGAAACAGCACTTTACGTAAATGCCACTTTGCCCAATGGTGCCACCCTCGAACAAATGAACAAGCTCATACAAACCATGGAGCAATACATTGCAGGACATAGCGAGGTGCGGCAGTTCGAAACCAATATCAACAGTGCCAACCGTGCCAATATCGCTATTCGTTTTCACAACGAGCACGCCAATGGCTCGTTTCCGTTCATTCTCAAATCCAAACTCATAAGTCGCTCGCTCGAGTTGGGTGGTGGCAGTTGGAGCGTGTATGGTGTGGGCGACGGTTTTAGCAACGATTTGCGCGAAAATGCAGGTTCGTATCGTGCCAGTTTGTATGGCTACAACTACGACCAATTGTACGAATACGCCGAGCAATTGCGCAACAAAATGCTCGAATACAGGCGCATCAAGGAGGTGAGTATTGTGTCCGAATACAGTTGGTACAAAAGCGATTATTCGGAGTACACCATGCGCATCGACCAGCAAGCCTTGGCCAATGCCAATGTAACACCCATGCAATTGTATGCAGCCATGAGCGACGCATTTGTACGCAAGCGCAATGTGGGCTATTTTTTCGACGGACAAAACAACGAAATGCTCAACTTATCGGCCACTCAGGCCAACAGCTACGACCTTTGGCACATGCACCATGCCCCTTTTGTGGTGAATAACACACAGCACAAATTGGGTGCACTGGCCAGCATCGAAAAAACCAATAGTCCGCAACGCATAATAAAAATTAACCAAGAATACCAACTCTGTTTGCAATACGATTATATTGGTGCCTACGAGCAAGGGATGCGTATACACAAAGAAATAGTGGACAATTTTGCCAAAGAAATGACCATAGGTTACCGCATAAAAAACGACAGCGACAATCGTGGGCGTTGGGGTAATGATGAGAAAAAGAATTACGCCTTGCTCGCCATCGTGTTCATTATCATATATTTTTGTTCCAGCATACTGTTCAATTCGCTCAAACAATCGCTGCACATCGTTTTCATCATTCCATTGTCGTTTGTGGGTGTGTTTCTCACCTTTTACCTTTTCGAACTCACTTTCGACTCAGGCGGATTTGCAGCATTCATATTGCTTTCGGGCCTTACTGTAAATGCCAATATTTACGTCATCGACGAGTTCAATAGTTACATGCGCCTGTCCAACATGCATCCCGCAAAAGCCTATTTGCGCGCTTGGAATGCCAAAGTGCGCCCCATGTTTCTCACCATTGTATCCACAGCGCTGGGTTTTGTGCCCTTTTTGGTGGGCAACAAAGAGTCGTTTTGGTTTGCACTAGCCGCAGCATCGGTCGGCGGATTGCTGTTTTCGTTTGTGGCCATTTACTTT
>CAZEVV010000287.1:0-2928 GCA_964515675.1 uncultured Paludibacter sp.
GGGGCAACAAAAAACTATTTATAAAAGTTTCTTTTTCAACAAGTAATTTTTGATATGAATAGGGTTCTAAAATAATTTTGAATAAAAAAATGCAATCACATGTCAGACAATAAACGAACATTTAATATCTATTGTTAATGTAAAAAAAACATCAACTATAACAAACATTTAAGGAATATGAAAATAAACATACTTGTAAGTCTTATTATTATACTCTTTTCAGCATGCGTAAAAAAGCAAAGTGCAAAAGATTCAAAGTTTGACAATGACAATTTTGCCTATAGTGAAATAATAAAACTAGACTCCACCCATTCAAACATTGTTTATTTCTCAAAATCAGAGTGTATGGAAAATTGTGATTTTGAAGAAAAACTTATTACGTTAAATACCATAAACGATACATTACATTTATCTTTTTCTTTTGAGGACACAGATTGCATAAATCTATATTTTTGCAACTATGAAATTACAGGTGACACAATACAACTAATAAAAGGAAATTCAAAACAAATAGCATTTGATTCAAAAGGCAATTCTATTGAAGTTTTCTCACCTTGTATTTGTTTTTATGAGGTTGAACTAAAAATTGCAAATATCAGTAATCAATTAAAAATATTGAAAATAGATGACAAAATAATCATGAGACATTGATATCATACAATATTATCAATAGATTTATTTTTTCAAATTTAGCACACCAGCTATTATTCATTATTCATGAAATTTACTTTTCTAAACCATTCATGAGTTTCAAATAATTGAATCAATAAAAAACAACAACACCCCAAAATTAATCACTAAACTTTGGGGTGTTGATATTTACATAACAATACATGCGAGATAATCAGCCTCAATAAAAAAACCTTCAAAAAAAACATCACTCTTCGCTTGAGCCATCGAAACAGTGCGTGCAAAGTTTATGTTTGGGCAAACCAATGGCTGCAACCAAGTCGTTGATATTTTGAAACACCAATGAGGTGAGATTTAATTCGCTGCGTATAATTTCGACCATTGCTTTGTACTTTTCGCTCGAGGCATCGGCATATACCGAAAAATCGATATTAGCATTGCCTTTTTCGAGTTGGTGAATGGCACGATGCGTGGCCAGGTCGAGGCTCGAACGCGAACGACTAAAGTTGAGAAACTCGCATGGGTAAATGAGTGGCGGACAAGCAATGCGCATATTTACAGCCTTGATGCCCGCTTTGTGTAAATCGATAACATTATCGCGCAATTGCGTACCACGCACTATCGAGTCGTCGAGAAATACGCCACTTTTGTTTTTTATTACCGAATCGTTGGGTATGAGTTTCATTTTGGCCACCAACTCGCGCATATTTTGGCTTTGTGGCATAAAGCTGCGTGGCCATGTGGGCGTGTATTTTGCGTACGGACGCTTGAGTGGAATGCCTGTTTTATGACTATAACCCATAGCATGTCCAATGCCCGAATCGGGGATGCCTGCAACGAAATCAGCTTCTATATCGTCGTTGAGCGCCAATGCCTCGCCACAGCGATAACGGCTTTCGTCGACATTAATGTTTTCGTAGAACGATGGCGGATATCCATAGTAAACCCATAAAAACGAACACACTTGCATTTTTTCGTTGGGTTTTCGTAACTGTTCAAAACCATCGGCTTGTATGCACACTACTTCGCCTGGGCCAACAAAATAGGCTGTTTCGTATCCTAAGTTTGGAAACGAACACGACTCAAAAGCCGCGGCATGTGCATCGTGGCGTTTGCCAATAACAATAGGCGTACGGCCCAAGCGGTCGCGTGCTGCAATTATGCCATTTTCGGTGAGTAAAAGCATAGAGCACGAACCCTTTACGCGACGAAAAACATTTTCGATGCCCGATAAGAAATCAGTACCTTCGGCTATAAGCATGGCCACAAGTTCGGTAGGGTTTACTTTGCCCTGACTTGTTTCGGTAAAAGTATGGCATTTTTGCAAAAAATGCTCTTCGAGTACATCGATATTATTAATTTTCGAAACAGTTACCACAGCAAATTTGCCCATATGCGAGTTTACAACTATCGGCTGTGCTTCGTTATCGCTTATCACACCTACGCCAGCGTATCCTGCAAAGCCAGCAATGTCGTTTTCGAATTTATTGCGAAAATAACCATTCTCTAAGCTATGAATTGCACGCTGAAACTTCGCCTTTTCGTCGATAAAAGCCAAACCAGCTCGCTTAGTGCCTAAGTGCGAATGATAATCGGTACCATAAAACACATCAGCCACACAATCATTCTTCGAAATACTACCAAAAAAGCCACTCATTTTGTTTAATATTATATTTTTAGTTTTGTTGTTTTGTTGAATAGCAGCAACCAAAGCAGTTTAATAAATTAACACTGCAAGTGCCTATCATATAAAAAGATAAAAACCCAAAAGCAGTATTTACTTACTGCTTTTGGGTTCAAATGCTTGCCACAATTTATCGTCGGTAGGCACGGGGGCCACAATGTCGATTTGTTGCTTCGATACAGGGTGTATGAATGATACGCTTCGTGCGTGTAGGCTAATGCCTGCGTTTTCGTTGGAGCGTGCAAAGCCATATTTCAAGTCGCCTTTTATGGGGCATCCCATTTTGGCTAACTGACACCGTATTTGATGATGTCGGCCAGTTTCGAGCAACACTTCGAGCAAAAAATACTTGTCGGAGCGCGCAATGAGTGTATACGTCAGAGCTGCTTTTTTGGCATTGAGCACCATTTTTAAGTGCGCCACCGATTTGTTTTGCTTTTCGTTACGCACCAAATAATGCTCCAAACGTCCGCTTTCGTTTTTGGGTTGCTCTTTCACGAGCGCCCAATATGTTTTTTTAATTTCCTGATTTCGAAACATTTCGTTGAGGCGAGTAAGTGCCTTGCCTGTTTTTGCAAAAAGCACTACGCCGCTCACAGGCCTATCCAACCGGT
>CAZEVV010000288.1:0-2896 GCA_964515675.1 uncultured Paludibacter sp.
GACTCTCGTTCAATTTGCAACAAATTGGGTTGTTGAGTTTTTCAGCAGCCCCTAAATAATGTCGTTTTTAATATCGACGACGATGCCTACGACATGCTTCAGGCTTATTTGGCTGATGTCGAAAAATACCTTTCGCCCGACGAACGTAAAGAGGTAATGGCTGATATTGAAGCACGTATTGCTGAGCTTTTCAGCGAGCGCCTTATCAAAAACAAAAACGTACTCAATATGTCGGATGTCGACGAGATAATTACTGTGCTTGGCAAACCGAGTCAGTACGGTAGCGATGCCGATGCCGACGAAACGAATGAGCAGCGCACTGGTGACAAAAAACGTGGTCGTCGTTTCTATCGCGACCCCGAAAATCGCATTCTTGGTGGTGTGTGTGGCGGTTTGGCTGCCTACCTCGATTGGGATGTGACTTGGGTACGAATTTTATTTGTGCTGTTGGTGATTTTTGGTGTAGGTTTCGTTATTCCTGTCTACATTGTGGTGTGGATAGTTGCACCCGAGGCCATTACTGCTGCACAACGCCTCGAAATGCAAGGCGAAGATGTAACTGTCGATGCCATAAAATCGGAACTCAACAATGTGCGCAACTATGTGCAAAGCGATACATTTAAATCATCTGCTTCATCGTTTGGCATGCGTGTAGGCGAGCTTATGCGTGGCTTTTTCAAGGTGATTTTTGGTTTTATT
The DNA here is from genome assembly GCA_964515675.1 of uncultured Paludibacter sp. GTDB lineage: Bacteria > Bacteroidota > Bacteroidia > Bacteroidales > Paludibacteraceae > Paludibacter. The sequence continues at coordinate 700 of CAZEVV010000288.1, forward strand.
GGTGCCATTTTCGGTTTTGTAGGTATCATTTTGTTGGGTGTTCTAATTATGGCTTTGTTGTTTTTGGCATTCGAACCTTCGGTGTTTTCAGGCTTTGCACCCGAAATAATGAGTGATTGGGAAATTCTATCACCCGAAAAAATTACACTTCTTGTTGTTTCGCTTATTTTAATTGTAGGTTGCCCTATTTTTATGCTTATTTACTGGGCTGTACGCATTGTGTCGGGTCGCCGTATCAATGGTAATAATACAACATCGTGGGTAGCATTGGTTTTGTGGTTGGCTGGTATTTTTATGTTCTACAGTGTTGGTGCTAAAACAATTATCAAACTCAAACAATCCGATTTTAATAATTTAAGTTTTGTGTGGGACGAGGATGATGATACGCCACGTATCGACGAAACACGCTCTGTGGAGGCTTTTAATGCATTGGATGTTTCGGGAAATTTCGATATAAAAATTTTGCCTGATAGCGTAAGTCGATTGCACATTTCGGCACCACAAAGCATTATGTCGAAAGTAATAAGCACAACCGAAGGGCAAACACTACGCTTGTACACCGAAAGATTGCATGTTAATAGGCCAGTGAAGGTTACAATACATGTCGACACGCTCACTTATATCAATGCCAAAGGTGCAAACAAAATTAAAGCCGAAAATTTGGGACAAGTGACCGATTTTAAACTTGTACTAACTGGTGCAAGTGATGCCGATTTGAAAGTAGATGTAAGGAATGAGATGAAAGTCGATTTGTCGGGGGCAGTAAAAGCCGATTTCAAAGGGCGTGCCAATAGCCTGAAAGCCGATGTAACCGGCGCAAGTAAACTCAATGCCTACGGCCTCACGGTTAATAATGCAAATGCTAGCGCAACAGGAGCATCGCGTATCGAATTGTTTGTTGTCGACACTTTAGATGCCAAAGCTTTTGGTGCAAGTAAAGTACGTTATCGCGGTACACCCAAAAATATCGAAAAATTTACGCATGTAGGCTCTAGTATCGAAGCCGATTGATAAGTTTTTAAACAATACATGATTTTGGTTTTCAAATCATGCCGAAATGAGCGAACAATACAAACCATTGTTCGCTCATTTTGCTTTTTTAATGAGCATTGTTATGGTTAATTTGCCTTTGAAATGGTTGTTGATTTAATTTCTGTAGCGAAATATTGCTCGCTGGATGAACAAAATACAAATTTTTGTCTCGAAATTTATAATTGAACTTATATACGTTTTTGTTTAAAATTCAATGTGTTTATTTTCTTTCAAAGTATAATGAATTAATTTCTTGTAATATGCGGTAAAAAAAAAAAGTATTAACTTTGCATTAGTACACTTAATATATATATCGTTCGGTAACCTCCATGTTTGATAAGAAGGCGTCAAGGTTGATGCGACAAAAAAGCTATAATATGGAGTAACAAAAGAAAGTGTGTAGTTGTTGCTGAGAGTTCAATGTTTTGCGATTTCGTACATACATAAAATAGTTCGAAACTATTTGTATTGATTTTGTATTATGAATTTAATAATAGCAATAAAAAATTACTTTAAGTATGCAGATTCAACAATATATAATACTATAAGCATCTAACTTATATAAACTCTAATCATATACACCATTTTTGTTAATAATTTTTGAAGCATGAAACTGGATAAAAATGAAATATTAAATGAATTTAAATTGTTGTTGAGCAATAATTTAGGATACAATTTTAAAGATCTCGTGCTTTTTGGTTCACAAACTACTGGCAAAGCAGTATCGGGTTCTGATTATGATTTTTTGGTTATACTTAAACAAAAAGTTGATTGGAAAACTGAACGTCTTATATCAGATTTGTCGTATGACATTGAACTTAAGTATAATATAATAACTGATACTCATGTTTTAGCAGAGTCGGAAATGGATACATTGCGAGCTAAACAAGCAATATTTGTAAATGCACTTCAAAACGGAATTCATGCATCATGATAAATGAAATTGACAGAGCTGCTTTGATATTATATCGACTTCAACAAGCAGAAGAAACATATGAGTTGGCACGATTTTTAGCTGAAAGTAAGAAGTTTACCATATCAGTTAACCGTATTTACTATGGTATGTATTATGCTTTAACTGCTTTAGCAATAAAAAATAATTTCGAAACTTCGAAACATGCTCAGCTTACTGGTTGGTTCAATAAAAATTTTGTTGCTCTAAATA
>CAZEVV010000289.1:0-2883 GCA_964515675.1 uncultured Paludibacter sp.
TACTTTATTGCTTTATTCGATACTGTTAATAGTTACTTCTTCTGTATTTGAACTTAATTACTAATCGCTAATCGTTTTTTATTCTTTGTTTTTCATTTTTCACTTTTCATTTTTAAAATATATGACAACAATATTCAGAAACATTTTTATTATCGTACTTGCTACATTGTTATTTAGTTCGTGTAAGCCGCAGGTCGAGATTGAGCCTGAACTTATAGTTGCAAAGGAAGAGCTTAATTTTGGTACTTTGGCTTCGGATACGAAACTTGCCATAAAGTCGAACTTGCCATGGACAGCCACTGCGGCCGATGCATGGTGTAGCATTCAGCCTGCTTCGGGAGCGAGTGGTACGCATCAGTTAAATGTTGCGGTTACCGAAAATTCGGCAAATGCCGACCGACAAACCGAAATAAGCATAGTTGTTGGCAGCTTAACAAAGAAAGTTATCATACACCAGTCGCTCAAAAATATGTTGAGTGTCGATAAGCGTTTGTTCGAAATTACCGCTCCTGCTACCGAACTTACGGTAAATGTGAGTTTTGTGCTCGATTATAGCATCGATATTAAAAGTACTTGGATCAAGGCCAAAACCACTGCAAGCAATAGTGCGACCATGGTTTTCGAAATTGAAGAAAACAACATGCCTTTGCCACGCGAAGGAAAAGTGTTTTTCAGTTCGGGAACATTGAGCGATAGTATAGTAGTGAAACAAGCTGCCAAGTCGGTAGCCATAGCGCCCGATGCTACGGGTATGAGCCGCACAGCCACTCAGCTTGCAAAAGCTATGTATATGGGTTGGAATTTAGGCAATACGCTCGAAGTGCCAGGCAACGAGTTGGGCTGGGGAAATCCCAAAGCCACGCAACTGCTTATCGATTCGGTAAAAAAAGCAGGTTTCAATGCCGTGCGCATTCCCTGTGCTTGGGACAGTTATATTGAGGACCGCAATACGCACAAAATTAAAGCTTCGTGGCTGGCACGTGTAAAAGAAGTGGTGGACTATTGCTATAACAACAATATGTATGTCATACTCAATATCCATTGGGATGGTGGATGGCTCGAAAACAATATTACAGTAGCCAAGCAAGCCGAAAACAATGCCAAACAAAAAGCTTTGTGGGAGCAAATTGCGGTTTATTTTCGCGACTACGACGAGCATTTGCTTTTTGCTGGCACCAACGAACCCAATGCAAAGGATGCCACACAAATGACCGTTTTGTATAGCTATTTGCAAACATTTATCGATGCCGTTCGTAGCACTGGCGGTCGCAATGCTTACCGCACATTGGTGGTGCAAGGCCCTGTTACCGACATCGAAAAAACCAATCAACTAATGACGCGCATGCCTACCGACAATGTGCCCAACCGCATGATGGCCGAAGTGCATTACTATACGCCATGGAACTTTTGCGGTATGGATAAAGACGAAACATGGGGCAAGATGTTCTTTTATTGGGGCGCTGCCAACCACTCGAGCACCGACGCAACACGCAATGCCACTTGGGGCGAATTGGCCGAAATGCAGCGTTTGTTTGGACTCATGAAAACGCAATTTTCCGACAAAGGAATTCCCATTATTTTGGGCGAGTTTGGGGCTATGCGTCGCAACCAAATTATGGGCGATAACTTAACCAAACACCTAGCTTCGCGTGCCTATTTTTACGAATGTGTAGCCCGCGAAGGCCGCAAAACGGGCATGGTGCCTTTTTTGTGGGACACAGGCATACACGAAAACAACAATATGGGCATTTTTGTACGCAGCACCGGCGCTATTGCCGACCGTCAAGCCTACGATGCCTTGATGAAAGGAGCAGCCGAAAGCACATATCCGTTTTGATAATTAATGATAGTTTTTTTCATAATTTAGATTTGTTTTTCATAAAATACCCACCCATTTTCACCCACCCTAGGATTTGTTTTTTTACAATAATTGTTTGTAATAGTGTGAGGGTTTCGTGCTAAGCGAAACCCTCACTTTCGTTTCGTAAAGCTCGAATGTAAAGGTTCTATTTGGCGAATTAGTCAACCATGTGTATGTGAATTTTAGTGTTTGTATGGATTTACCTTATTCTGAAATGCAACAGTTGAGGGTAGTATAGCGAATTTGCATAACGTTAGTGCATTGTTTTAAAGTGGCAATGAGATTGTTCTGTGTGATTGTTAATAAATGTAGCTAATTTGTTAATAAATGCAGCGCTGTGCTATGTAATTCGACAATAACTGTTAGCAGTCCTAGTGTAGTTGTTAAGTATCGCAGTGCAAATGTTAAGCATTGCAGTAAATGTGTGCGGCATTTGACAATAGCAGTTAAACATAGCAGCTCAACTGTTAATGATCGCAGTCTAAGTGTTAAACATCGCAGTCCTACTGTTAACTATCGCAGTGCCAGTGTGCGTTATCGCAGTGATTTACTCAAATTTGGCAGTTTCTGTTATCGTTGCTCAATCTTCAAATACCTCAAATTCTTCATGTCCCACAATCCCAATAGCTATAGGGACTTATCCCCCTTGTTCGGCATAGCTTCTCTTTTTTAGGCTTTGGCGCTACCTACAATGTGCAAAAAGCAAGGCTTCAGCCTTGCATGTATAGCAATTGTTAAGCGCCAAGCTTCTTGCTAAAAGAAAAGCTCCACTTTTCATATTCGCAAACAATATACTAGGCACAACCTACACCGAACGAGTTTTGGAAAAGCTTAGCTCAATGCACTATCAACACAAACTTATCGCCTTTTTTGGCAACGATTTCGAGTTCGTAAAAGCCGTTTAGCAATTGGGCATTTTTGCCTGCTATAACAAATGGCTGTGCATAAATCACTTTGGCGGTGGCATTGGCATTGGCTACTATCAGGGCTTTGGTGAGTTTGGCATTTTGCCATTCCAGGTT
>CAZEVV010000290.1:0-2880 GCA_964515675.1 uncultured Paludibacter sp.
ACCAAGATATACTTTTTTGCTTGCTTTAGTAAACTGATGTGCTAATTTGCCTATGGTGGTGGTTTTGCCTACGCCATTTACTCCAACAACCATTATTACATAAGGTGTGTAGGGTAGGGGCGCATCAAAATCAGATGGTCTGTCGGTATTGTTTTCGGCTAAGAGCGCTGCAATTTCCTCTTTTAAAATAATATTGAGTTCGGTAGTGTTGATGTATTTGTCGGTCGCAACACGTTTTTCGATGCGCTCAATAATTCGTAATGTTGTTTCGACGCCCACATCCGATGTGATAAGCACTTCTTCGAGGTTATCGAGCACTTCATCGTCAACTTTCGATTTGCCTGCTACTGCACGCGATATTTTCGAAAATACGCTTTCTTTTGTTTTCGACAAGCCTTCGTCGAGCGTTTCTTTTTTTGCTTTGTTGAAAAAATTAAATATTCCCATTCTCCGAATGTTTTAATGTTTAAAAAATACATTTTAAACTATGGTTTCTTACTCCAATTTTGCTGTGCTTGTTTTGCTGCAAAATTATTGTTTTGTTGCTGTAAATTACTATATTAGTCTTCAGCTTACAAAATTAAAACATTTTTTTGACCTACGAGCATAAAAAAACCTCTCATTTAATAAAAAATGAGAGGTTTGTTTTATCTTGTAACCGAAAAGCTTTGTTTTTGCTGTATTATAACAATGTTATTTTGCAAAAAAATCTTTTACTTTGTCGTTATGTACAATTTCTTCTTGGAACATGTAAGCGCCGGTCTTAGGTGATTTAATCATTTTAATCACTTTAGCATACGCACGTCCTTCTCCTCTTTGTAGAGATGCTACCGCCTTCTTTGCCATGGTTTGTTATTATTTAATTTCTTTGTGTAATGTTACTCTTTTCAATATTGGGTTGTATTTTTTCAACTCCATACGAGCAGGTGTATTTTTACGGTTTTTCACTGTTACGTAACGTGAAGTACCGGGTAAACCGCTCTCTTTGTGCTCTGTGCACTCTAGAATCACCTGGATTCTTGCTTCTTTTGTTTTCTTAGCCATGATTGAATCCTCCTAATTATGCGTATAAATGACCTTTATCTGCTGCTTTTTTAATTGCGGCATCTAAACCTAACTTGTTAATTGTACGTAAACCAGCGGCAGAAATCTTGAGGCTGATCCACATGTCTTGTTCTACCCAGTAGAACTTTTTGGTAAACAAATTCACATCGAACGTTCTTTTGGTGCGACGTTTTGAGTGTGAAACGTTGTTTCCTACCATTGCTTTTTTTCCGGTGATCTGACAAACTTTTGACATTTCAATATATCTTTATTTTATTATTACTTTTCTCCAAAACAGTTCGCAAAATTACAACATTTTTTTGTACTGACAAAACCTTTTTCTTTTTTATTTGTCAAAAAAATGAAAAAAGCTGTTTTTTTATGCTTAAAATTTATGTAAATCAATTGTTTAGCATTTTTCAATTAATTCGTTCAGCAGCAAAAAGCCTGCTTGCACGCTGCGTTCGATGTTGAGTTTGCGCATTTTGCTGAAATGATATTCGCGTGCTATAGTTTTATTGCCATCGGTTGCTGCAATCCACACTGTGCCAACGGGTTTTGCATCGGTGCCGCCTCCTGGACCTGCTATGCCCGAGGTGGCTATGGCGTAAGTTGTTTGCATTTTGAGGCGTGCGTTCTCGGCCATTTGTGTAACTACTTCGCAGCTTACGGCGCCATTTTGTGCTATGCTTTCGGGGTCCACATCGAGTAAGTTCACTTTTATTTCGTTGGAGTAGGCCACAATTGTGCCTTTGAAATATGCGCTGCTGCCCGCAATTGCTGTAATTTCTTGTGCCATAGCTCCGCCAGTGCAACTTTCGGCAGTTGCCAATGTACTGTTGGTGTTCATTAATTTCTTTGCTATTATTTCAACCGCCCGCACATCGTCTTCAGCAATTATTGCATCACCCAATATTATTCGTAGTTTAATTATTTCTTTTTCTATATTTTGTTCAATGTTGTTGTGTTTGTTGGCCTCGCTAATGGTTAAACGCAGCCTTACAATACCGTAGTTGGGTAAATAGGCTAAATGCATATGTTGTGGCAATTCTTCTTCCCAATTGGCAATTTTTATTGCTAATGCCGATTCTGGGATACCTTCAACTATTATTGTTTTGTGATATACACCAGGCGATTCAAATTGTTTTGCTAGCTCAGGCAAAACATTGTTGGTCATGGCTGTTTGCATTTCGTGCGGCACACCAGGCATCGATACAACTACTTTTCCATTTGTGTCGAACCACATGATGGGGGCTGTGCCAACAGTGTTTGTAAATACCCTACAACTTTCGGGTACGTATGCCTGAGTGGCCGTGAGATGATTAATAGCCGAAGTACGATGTTTAAGCAAATCGGTAATGTGCTGATATATTTCGTCGCGATAAACCAACTTAGTGTCGAAATATTCGCACAAACATTGTTTGGTTATATCATCTTTTGTTGGACCCAAGCCGCCTGTAATTAAAACCACTTCCGAGCGCAGCAAAGCTTCGTCGAGTGCAGTAAGTATGTGTTGCTTGTCGTCGTGTATCGAACTTATTTGACCAATTTCGAACCCAAACTTATTCAGTTCTGCGCCCATCCATGCCGAGTTTGTGTCAACAATCTGTCCAATCAATATCTCGTCGCCTATTGTAATAATATCTACTTTCATAAATTTAAAATTTAAAAATGAAATATGAAAGATGAAGACACAAAAACCAGTATTGCAATTGCAAGAAATACAATAATTTGGGATTAATGCAGCTTAAATTTCGAACTAAATACTCATATTCAATACCCGAAACCTCCCTCTTGAATTCGGGAGGCAGGCCCAAAACTCAATACACCGAACCC
>CAZEVV010000291.1:0-2824 GCA_964515675.1 uncultured Paludibacter sp.
ATTTACAAAAATAAGTTTTTCGCCGCACTAATGCGTTAATTTTACAATAAAATATCAACCGTGTCACAATAATTAATTTTTCAATGCCGAATAAATATTGGTACAAACAAGACACCTCTCCCTAACCCTCGGAAACATGCCCCGATTTATCGGGGAGGAGAGAGAACGAGCGCTGTTTAAACATTATCGCAATATTCAATTTCATTAAAAAGAAATTTATGCAATGTGCTGCCCCAATCGTAAATCGTAAATTCTCAAATCGTAAATGTATATGTATTTCAATCGTAAATCGTAAATTTTTCAATCGTACATTTTTCAATCGTAAATTCTTTTTTCCATGCCATTTATTCAAAATTCATTTCGAAAGCGCCATTTTTCGCTACCGAGTAAAAAGCAATGTTGCGTTCGTTGCAAGCTTTTTCGAGTTCGTTGCTGTACCATGCCGATATGCTTTTGTCAACAATTATATGTTGTGTGTCAATGCATTCCAGTAGTCTTTCGGCGCGCGGTCGTACTTTGTTGGTCACTATCAAATAATCAACTTTGTAGGGTACTTCGCTTTTGTAGCGATTAAAAGTGTCAGTTGCCAAAAGCATTATTTTTTTGTTATTGAAAACAAAAACTTCATTCTCGGCTAAATTGGGCGCAATAATATTATGTATGCCATCAATTTTATTCCGAAACCAGAAGTTTTTTGCCACTTGTAGTAGTGCAGCACTATCTGTACTTATGGTGTGTAGATTTTTTCCCTCCACAAAATCGATGTGCAAATGTTTATGGTCGGCATAAAGCAACATTTTGTTCAACTTTGTGCTTTGATTGTGAACAGCGAGGTCGATACCCGCAAAGGCTAATGCACAACAAATACTTAGGGCCAACGACAAAAACTTCTTTTTTTCGAAATAATGACTCGCCGCAAAAACCATTGCAAAAAGCAAAAATAATTGCCACTCGTCGATGCCTCTAAAACTCACCGAGTAAGGTAGGTTTTGAATGGCATAAATCGACCCATTCAACAATTTCAATAAAATATTAAGCACAAAAGCAATGCCTGATGCCACAAATGGAATAGGCGAAACAATAAAAAGTGCCACAGCCAAATACAATATTAATGTACCCAAAGGTATGGCCACAAAATTGGTGAGTAAAAAGTAGTTGGGAAACTGCTGAAAATAAAACAACGACAGGGCAAATGTACCAATTTGTGCTGCTGCCGAAACTGCTGTTAGGTCCCATGCCCATTTCAATAATTTGTTTTTGGGCAACCACCATTGGGCAATTTTGGGCTGAAAATAAATAATACTTATCACGGCACAATAACTCAACTGAAAACCCAGGTCGAAAATATAGTTGGGGTTGTACAACAAAATAAAAAATGCCGATACTGCTATCGTATTATATATGTATGACTGTCGCTCGAAGGCTTGCCCAATGGCCACCATCGAAAACATGGCCGTGGCACGAATTACCGAAGGCGGAAGGCCTGTGATAAAAGCGTAAGCCCACAAAAGTGCTATGACAATTATTACTTTTGCTACACGCATTTTTTGGTTCATGAACGAAAATAAAAAATTGAGCACCATGTAAATAATGCCTACATGCAAGCCGCTCACAGCCAAAATGTGCATGCCGCCACTGCTGCTGTAATGTTGTCGAAGCTCGGGGTGCAAAGCATCTTTGCTACCCAGCGATAGTGCGGCAAGTACGGCATATTCATTGCCTACTATTCCGTATTTTTTGAAAACAGAGAGCATTTTGCGTTGTGCATTTTCGGCCATGCGCATGAGCGAAAAACTGCTATCGGGCATGGTTTTGTGCCAGTAACCATTGGCAACATAGGCGGTTGCTGCAAAACCCTGTCGGTGCAAATACTGCCTGTTGTTAAAGCCATAAGGGTTTTGCGCGCTGTCGGGTTGCTGCATGCGTGCGCGTATAAAAATGCGGTCGCCCGATTGTAGCGTTTCCGATACACTGTCTTTCTGAAGATATATTATTGCTTTTGATGTGCAGGTAGTTTTTGTGTTGTTGCTGTCGATAACTGCCTCTATTTGTACACGACAGAGCATGGTGCGCTCTTTTTCGATAGGGAATTGATAAATGTTGACCAAATAAATATTCTCGTCGTTGTAATGGTCGAATTGCAGTGCTTCGTGTCGCTGAAGTGTTGCTTGGTAGCCCCAAAACATGAAAAACAACATGGCGATAGCGCCAAACAACCACCTGTTTTTGTGTTGTTTACCGCGTTTTAGTACTATGGCAGCTGCAATGAGCGATAATCCTAAAATGCTAATAATAGCAAAAATCCAAGTTTCTGGAATTTGTAAATAACTATATGCAATTATGCCTGCTATGAGCGCAGCTGTAATGCGTACAAATGGATATTGATGAATAAATTTCATAGAGATACATTAAAAATGAAAAATTAAAAGTGAAAAATGTCCCGATAGCTATCGAGATGAAAAATTAAAATGAGAAATTAAAATGAAAAATGTTACGATAGCTATTGTGATAAAAATCAAAATAGAAAAATGCGTTAGATTTGATTTACGGAACGAGAGAATTGTTGTCAGAGAATTGTTAGCAGAGAATTGTTGACTAAAGCGCCAACAATTCTTCGATGCGTTTTTTGGGGTCGGGTGCACCAAATACCGAACTGCCTGCCACCAATACATTCACGCCATGGGCAAAAAGTTTTGCTGCATTTTCGGGGCCTACGCCACCATCAATTTCGATGAGGCAGTTGGGGTTTTTGTTTGCTATCATTGTGCGCAATGTGTCGATGCGCCCATAGGTTTCATCAATAAATTTTTGTCCGCCAAAGCCT
>CAZEVV010000292.1:0-2809 GCA_964515675.1 uncultured Paludibacter sp.
TTTAAACAAATTATTAATCAGAATTCAGTTGCATTTGCAAGTTGAATTCAGCTTTCATTAACAGTACTTTAAAGTACACAAAAAAGTATCTTATGAAGAAAATGATTTTTGTAACATCATTACTTGTTGTTTTTTTAACAAGTAATTTAGTTGGGCAAAATAGCTCAACATTTAAACCTGGTTGGTATTTGGGTGCCAATACAGGATTTAGTTGGTATTTTGCCGAAGGCAACAATTTCTTGGCGAGTGCGCCTAGTTACTTTTCAATAGTTGATAATGCTGGTATGTTAGGTCGTTTAGGCTTGGGCTACGATTTTACGCCAAGTTTTGGTATTCGTGGTATGTTGGGTTACACCAATAATCGTTGGCCTGATACACGTCAGGTAGGGAATGCTATCGAATCGTTTGGTTCGCAGTATTTGTCGGCCGATTTTATGTACAACTTAAGTAATAGCATTCTTGGTTATAATCCACAACGTTTAATCGATATTTCGTTGTTTGCTGGTTTAGGCGGTGGCTTGCGCAATAAAGCCGACTTTACTTCAAACTATTGGAATTTGGTGGGTCGATTGGGTGGACAAGCAGATTTCAAACTTAGCGAAAAATTTAAGTTAAATCTTATTGCCGATGCCAATGTTGCAGGTGACAAATACAACGATTATGTTGTTGGATTTCCTGTTGATATAATGCCTGCATTGGCACTTGGTTTTACATATAGTTTTGTTGATCAACAGCAAGGGGGAGCAAATATTCAACCCGATTTAGTTGAAAAACCAATTGTTGAGCCAACTGTTCCAAAGGTTGAAGACGAAAAACCAATTGTTCCTGAGCCTATTAAGCCAGAGCCTAAAGTAGAGCAAGCTATTGCTAAAGTTGAGATTCCTGCTGTTGTAGAAAATGTTTTCTACCGTATTGATAGTGCAGATATTGCCACTGCTGAACAAAAGAACATTATTTCAAGTATCGCAGAATATCTTAAAAAATACCCAGAAGCTCGTGTTGTGGTTAGTGGATATGCTGATAATGCAACTGGTACAGCTGAATATAACAGAATGATTTCTAAACGTCGTGCAACAAATGTTGCTAACTCTCTTGTTAAAAATTATGGCATTAATGCTGATCGTATTGATATTAAATGGTTCGGAAGCGATGAACAGCCATTCAGCGAGGCTATTAAAAACAGAGTTGTTATCATAAAGTCTTTGTAAATAACTTAGTTAACAAGTATCTTTTAATTTGATATAGCATTTAATATAATAATTTTCCTTTATTGGATGTTATGATAATGGATAAAAACTCAATATTATACAAATATATTTTAGTTTAATTTTGAAATGCTATAGTACGCAACAAGTCTAAGGTAATGATGCTTTTAAAAATTTATTTTTTTTGAGTTTATTTATTAGAATTTGGTTTTAAGTTTGTTTAATTAGAATCAATTTTCAATTTCTTAAAAATAAATAGGTTAAAGCTTTTGTTAAATATTATTTGAAAACTGGTCGAGATATTTCGACCAGTTTTTTTTGCTAAAATAGATAGGCTTTTTTTCTTATATATTGTAGTATATTACATAAAGTACATAACTACATATTCACAACTTTTTTCTCGAATAATTAAATTATTATTTTAAATGGCAGGCATTTATATACATGTTCCTTTTTGCAAACAGCGTTGTACCTATTGTGATTTTTACACCGAAGTTGCACCTAATTCTATTCAAGCTTTTGTTGATGCCTTGATAATTGAGATTGAACAGCGCAAAAGTTATCTTAACAACGCCATTGTCGAAACCATTTATTTTGGTGGTGGTACACCTAGTGCACTCTCTGTTGAGCAGTTGCACACAATTTTTGTTGCGCTTAAAAATGAATTTGAAATCCACGCCAATGCTGAAATTACGATCGAAGCAAATCCAGATGATTTGTTGGATGTTTATTTAGAGGGTTTAAAAAAATTGCCATTCAATCGTATGAGCATGGGTGTGCAGTCGTTTGCCGATGCTGAATTACAGTTTGTAAACAGAAGACACAATGCAGCACAGGCTATTGCTGCGGTTGAACGTGCTCAAAAACATGGATTTTCGAATATAAGTATTGATCTTATATATGGCCTACCCAATCAAACATTCGAACAATGGCAATTCAATGTGCAACAGGCCATTGCATTGAATGTGAAACATATTTCGGCCTACGGACTTACCTACGAAGAAGGGACAAAACTTTGGAAACAACGAGCAAAATTGTTGGTAACAGAAGCACCTGATGACTTAATGATACAAATGTCGGATTATTTGCGTTTAACCTTGCGCAATGCAGGATACGAAGCATATGAAATATCAAATTTTGCATTGCCAGGCTTCCGGTCGCGGCACAATAGTGCCTACTGGAAAATGATACCTTACTTGGGATTAGGCCCATCGGCACATTCGTATAATGGTAGAAGTAGGCAGTGGAATGTTGCATCGATAAAAAGATACGTGTCGGCTATTTCGAATAATAGCAATTATTTTGAGCAAGAAATACTCACTAATAATGATACCTATAATGATTATGTTATGGTAGCTTTGCGCACAAGTGAAGGTATTGATTTGGAGAAATTGCACACTCAATATGGTAAAAAATATTATGAGTATTGTGTTTCGTCGGCTGAAAAATTCATACAAACGCAGGATTTGAGACTTAATGGCAATCATATTTTTCTCACCGATAAAGGATTTAATATTTGTAATCGCGTGATTGTCGACTTAATGATTGATTGAACTTTGTATGTATATAGTATTTTTATGGTTTGTTTGAGTATTTTTGTAGGG
>CAZEVV010000293.1:0-2797 GCA_964515675.1 uncultured Paludibacter sp.
GTTTTACTACCGTAAGCGACATTACAGCACGCGAATGCACACAATTGCTCGACAAGCAACCGCAAGTTGTTACACCAAATGGTTTTGAAGACGACTTTGTACCCAAAGGACGAAAATTTAGTAATAAACGCAAAGCTGCACGCGAAAAATTGCGCTTAGTGGCCGAAACTTTATTGTCGGAAAAGCTCGACGACGACGCACTATACATTTGCACAGCAGGCAGATACGAATACAAAAACAAAGGTATCGACATTTTGATTGAAGGATTGAAATATACCTCACAATCGGAAAACTTAAAAAAACAAGTGGTAGCATTTATTATGGTACCAGGTTGGATAAAAGGCCATCGCAACGATTTGGCAAGTTGCTTAGTGAATGGCACAAAACTATATTCGCACAACAGAATTACAACCCATGAGCTACACGACTTTTATAACGATAATGTAATGTCGGCACTCAATTGGTTTCACCTTTTCAATCAGCCCAACGACAGGGTAAAGGTTATTTTTGTACCTTCGTACCTCAATGGCAATGATGGCATTTTTAATATGTCGTATTACGATTTATTAATAGGAATGGATTTAAGCGTATTCCCCTCGTATTACGAACCATGGGGCTATACACCGCTCGAAAGTGTTGCTTTTTCGGTACCCACTATTACAACCAACTTATCTGGTTTTGGACAATGGGTTTCGCCCGCCGACCAAAATATTGACAAAGGTGTAGGGATTATAAAACGTACCGACTATAACGGTTACGAGGTGGCGCACGAAATAGCACGCATGATTTGCGAAATATCGGCCATGAACAAAATCGAGTTAACAAATGTTAGAGAAAAAGCAAACGACATAGCACACAAAGCTTTGTGGGAAAATTTTATCGGCTTTTATTATGCAGCCTATCGCATAGCGCTCGACAACAAAAACATTCGTTGCAACAATAGTAAACTTAACACAAAGTAAGGCCTTAGGAAAGCATTTTCGCTACAAAAAATATTGTTATCCCTTAAAAAATTGGCGTTCTGCAAATGGTTATCGCAAACGTTTGAAATAAAATTAGTACTTTAAAAAATCAAAAAAATGATTGTTTGAAGGCAAAGTATTATTTTTGCCATTGAAAAACATTAACACACACTACAAGAATGTTTTGTTGTGCAAATATGTTTTTCACTCTATATGTATTCATTTTTTTTAATTGAATTATTTGATAAGAAAGTATTAGTTTAAATAAAACAACAATTCTCCCATATGTATGAAGTTTTTTCATTGTATTGGAGAAATAAAATTCAAAAATTAATCGTATGAGAATTAAGGTTAACAACGTAAACGACGCCAATTGGAAAGAATTAATTGTAAAATCCAATTTGCCCGAAAAGCTCAGTAAACTTCAAGAAATTGCTGGCAACCTATGGTGGGTGTGGAACAGCGATGCTAAAAACATGTTTCGCAACATTTGCAAAGAATCGTGGATTGAAGCTCAATCGAACCCAGTGCGATTGCTCAATATTTTGAGCTACGAAAAACTACAAGCGCTTGCCGAAGACGCAAAATTCACTGCCGAACTCGATGCCATTTACGAAAAATACAAAAACTACATAAACACACCATACGACAAAGCGAAGCCTTCGGTGGCTTACTTTAGTATGGAATATGGTTTAACTGAAGTATTGAAAATTTATTCGGGTGGTTTAGGCGTGTTGGCTGGCGACTATTTGAAAGAAGCGAGCGACTGCGCGGTGGACATGACTGCCATCGGTTTCCTTTACCGTTATGGCTATTTCACACAATCGCTATCGGTTGACGGACAACAAGTACCTGTGTACGAAGCACAAGACTTTGGTAATTTACCTATAGAACAAGTAAAAGACAGCAACGACAATCCTTTAATTGTTGAAGTACCTTACCCAAATCGTATTGTTTATGCATACCTTTGGAAAGTCTCGGTAGGTCGTATCAAACTTTATCTTTTGGATACCGATACCGAAATGAACAGCGAATTAGACCGTCCTATCACATATCAATTGTATGGTGGCGACTGGGAAAATCGTATGAAACAAGAAATTATGTTGGGTATTGGTGGTATTTTGGCGCTTAAAAAACTAGGCATCGAAAAACAAGTTTACCATTGCAACGAGGGCCATGCTGCACTTATCAATGTGCAACGTTTGGTCGACTTAATTGCCGACAAAGGCTTGAGTTTCAACCAAGCATTAGAAGCAGTGCGTGCTAGTTCGTTGTACACTGTACACACGCCAGTACCTGCCGGACATGATAGCTTTACCGAAGATTTGTTTGGCAAATACATGAGCGAATATCCTGCAAAATTACAACTTTCGTGGGACGACTTTATGGATATGGGTCGTGAGCATGCTGGCAACAAAGACGAGAAATTTAGCATGAGTGCTTTTGCTTGTAATACTTGCCAAGAAGTGAATGGTGTGAGTTGGTTGCACGGTAAAGTTTCGCAAGAAATGTTTAACCCAATTTGGAAAGGTTATTTCCCCGAAGAATTGCACGTAAATTATGTTACCAATGGTGTGCACTTGCCAACATGGACTGCCAAAGAGTGGAAAGCAGTGTACGAAAAATACTTCGACAAAAACTTTTACAACGACCAATCGAACATGAAAATTTGGTCGAAAGTGTACGACATACCCGACCAAGTGATTTGGGACACACGCATGTTTATGAAAAAACGCTTGGTTGACTTTATTAAAGTACAATTTAGCCAAAATTGGATGAAAAACCAAGGCGATCCTTCGCGTATAGTATCAATACTTGAGGCCATTAACCCCAAT
>CAZEVV010000294.1:0-2788 GCA_964515675.1 uncultured Paludibacter sp.
ATAAATCTGGGGGTTATGCAAAGTAAACTCCTCCGGAGTTTTTCAGCAGCCCCTAAATATGAATTTATGTTGATTTTTTTGTATACAAATGACAGAATCGGAATTCTATCGTCCCAAACAGTGAAACGATGTGGCGGCATCAAGGCCAGTGAAACGATTTTTAACCTACTTATTTTATTAATGAAATAAATGCTTAAAAAAACCAACAAAAAAAGCGCATCGTACAGTATTTATACGATGCGCTTTTCAACCAAATAATAAATCTAACTACAATTTTACAAATTTATGAGTTTCTTTTCGTCCGCTTTCTGTTTCAATTTGCATCTGATACAGTCCGGCAGCCATGTTGCTTATGTCCAAACTATTGTCGGCATTTAATTGCATGCGGTGCATGCGTCCCATGCTATCGTACATGGTTACTGCGCGCAATGTTTCGTTGGTGTTTATACGCACTGTTTCTTTGCCCGGATTTGGATAGATGTTGAATAAACGTATGTAATTATTTTCGACATTGGTGCCTGGACAGTTCACTGTTTCTACGCCATATTTGTTGCTGCCTACTGCCTGCCAACATATGTCGGCCGTTACCGAAAGGTCTTCGGTTTGCTCGCTGGCAGCTGTGCCACTGGCATTGTTGAAAATAATATTTACCCTAAGTTGTGTGTGATTTGTAATGGTGTACACATAAAATCCATCAGCGTCTTTTGTAGCTGTTGTTCCTGGCCATGCGCCTGCAAGGTCGGTGTCTGTGCCATTACGATTTTCCCACACATAGGCTTTGCTTGCTGTCCACGAAGCGGGAGCTTTGAAACGCACTTTTATGCTGGTTGCTTTTGCTTGTGCAGTGTAAGTGTTGGTTACTACGGCCGACATAACACCATTTACAAACGAAGCAGCTTTGATAACGGTTGTGCCTTGTGGCAATGTAATGGGCGTAGTGTAAAGTGTCGACGCCGCTGTTGGCTCGCTACCATCGGTGGTGTAGCGTATGCTATAGCCCGACGGAGCTGTAATGCTGAGTGTTTGTCCTAATTCGTAAGTTCCACTACCAATGAGCATGGTAGGTGCTACAACTATTTGCGCTTTCGACCACACGGCGTAGTCTGTTCCCGATGCAGCTAAAATCCAGCCACTACCTTCGGGCGACCAACTTCCTGGGCCAATTTTTACGGCTACCGAAGCAGCTGCATCGTCGTGGCGGCGTTTGATATAAGCGGCATACATGCCCGAATTTGTTGCAACTTGTAATGTGCTCCAAGCGTCAATACGATTGGCTTTGCGCACTGCCATTATGGGGTCGATTTTGTCTTTGTGGCTTGTGTAAGTGCGTGTAACATTGTCTTTTTTGTATGTCCCACCGTAATAATGCGCAATAAATACGCTCGGTATGCCGGGGTGCGTAAGTATGTAGGCATAGGCTTTCATAATATTATCGCCGAGTGGCGCGCTGCCATGCACAAAAGTATCGTGGTTGTCGACAAAAGTAACGGCATAGTCGGAGTAGCCAGAAACACCCGCCAAACCTGCCATTCTGCTTCCCGAACCTAATGCACTCCAGCCATTGCGTTGAAGGGCTGTTTCTAAGGCATAGTATTGCGAAAAATCGAATGTTGCCGACTTTTTGCCTGTGCCATCTACCCAGTTTTTGAGGGTGTTCGAGTTTCCGTCCCAATATTCGCCTACCGAGAAATAGGGTTGGCTTGCAGTGTTATATTCGCCTACATAACTGGCACTAAAACCTTTGGTCATGTCCCAACGCCAGCCTTCGAAACCTTGTTCTTTTAGTTTTATAAGGTAAGCTTTTATGCCGTTGCGTGTTTCGATATTGGTATGGTCGAGGTCGCGCCCGCCATTAAAATCGTCGCCTGTATCGGGTGCGCCACAAGGCTTTGGGCCAAGCGATGCAACCCATCCTGTATTAGCCTCGTCGGTAGAAGTGATGGTTGCACAGCTCCATGCGGGGTTCGTAAAGTCGGTCCATGCCGAGGTGCCATTGCGATGATTGGCAACCACATCGGCAATAGGAAACATGCCATGTGCTTTGAGTGCAGCCGTAGCAGCACGTAAGTCGGCCTCGCTGCCCCATGTAGAGTTGAAGTTGTGTAACTCGGTGGGCAAATAACCCACACCACCTGAGGAGCGACTAGGGGGTGGCATCCATATCATATCGAAACCAGCAGCTTTCCACTCGCTAGCTTTCGACTCAACAAATTTGTAGAAGTTACCAGCAGCCTTTATTTTTGGCTGGTCGTATTCGTCCCAACCAAATGATTGCAGCATTATGTCGTCTTTGGGGTCGTTGGCAAATATTGTTGCGCTTACCAAAAGCAATAATGCCAATAAGAAAGTAATTTTTTTCATGTGTAGCTTTTTTTGTATAATTCGTAAATAATTAAAACACAACTATAAACTAAAAAGTTGTGCCACAAAAATAGATATATCGATTACTTTTAATGGTTAAATATGCAAAATGCTTCAAAAATTTCAGCGCAAACGTTTGAAATAAAACAAAAGATGATTGTTTTTTTTGATTTAAGTGTGGCGATAGAGCCAAAAAGCAAGCAAATGTTTATACATATAAATGTTTCGGTGGTGTGGGTTTATCGCCGCTAGTTTTTTGCAATGCGCAACAGCGAATTGTTTTAACTACAAAGAGTTTTTTCTTAACTACGAATATTTTTTAACTACAAAGATTTTTTTCTTAACTACAAAGATTTCTTTTAACTACGAATATTTTTTTAACTACGAATTGAAGACTAATTTCACTAATTGCACGAATTAAGAATGT
>CAZEVV010000295.1:0-2781 GCA_964515675.1 uncultured Paludibacter sp.
TCAGAGCGAAGCGAAGAATCCAATGATTTTTAGCGGACAACAATGATTTGTTTTATACTTCAATCCTTTTTCTGTATATCAAGCAATGTTATGTACTTTAGTAGTTTAGTCTTTTTTTGCTATGTTTTTTGTGTGTGTTTGCAAATAATTTTATCATAATTTTGGCTTATAAAAAAAAATAATTATCTTTGCACCGTTTTCTAATCGATAACACATTCCTGTGATTATCTAATAAATTCAACAAAATAACATTCAAATTTTATCGACGTACTTGTAGTAAGGCGCCTTAGAGCCTGCCTATAAACAAACGTTCCCCAAAAACATTTATGAGTAACTTTAATATTTTGCAATTAACTGCGAAAGAACTGTCTGAACTCAAAGACATCGCAAAAGAACTCGGACTCAAAGTGTCGAGTTCGGTAACTAAAGAAACACTGATTTACGACATTTTAGATGAGCAAGCCGTAGTAAATTCACAACGTAAAGTGGCAAACGCCGAAACAGCAAATAAAAAACAAAAAGCTAAAAAAACGTTGACAAAAAAACCGTCGGAGCTTGCCAAAGCTAAAGAGGAGGTGGCAATTGAGCTAGCCGAAAAACCCGCTGCGGGCGAAAACGCAAGCAAAAATGCTGCTAAAAAGAAAAAATCAGCACCTGTAAAAAATGCCGATAAAAAAGCTGATACACCTACTGTAACACAACAAGTGGCCGATAAGCCCGAGCTTGCTAAACAAAAGCAATCAGCGCCCGAAAGCAAAAAATCAGCAACTCAAACACAGCAAAACAATAAAACTGCTGTAGCAAAACAACAAACCAAAGCGCCCGAAGCACAAAACGTGCAAGCTGAAGCACCAAAACAAAACGAACCGAATAAAAAAGGACGTACAAAAACACTCAACAAAAAAGCAGATGCAGCCAAAGAAATTGCTCTTGTTGCTGAAGATAAACCAGTAGTTGAACCTTCGGTTGAAGTGAGTACAGTAACTGAAAAAACGCCAAAATCCGACAATATTAATATTGTCGACGAAAATGCAAACCCCAAAGTTGTAACTGTAAAAAAACAAATTCAACATCAAGATATTCTCGAAACAACACTTTTTGTTGAAGAAGAAATTTTTGAAGACACAGTGCCTTTTGCTGAAGTGCAAGAAAAACAGCCCGATGTTAATATTGAAGATGAAACTACAGAAGTAACACACCCCGATATTGATGATGCGGATGCTGCCGAAACTAAAAAAGCACCTGCAAAACCAGCTGCACCAGCACGCCCTGTCGAAGCACCTAAATCGATTGCCGAAAAAGCTGCCGCCATTGCTGCCGCTCTTGCCGAAAAAGAACGACGTGCACAAGAAGAAGAGGCTATGGAAATCGAGCGTCAGGAAAGACAAAGGTTTGGAGCTCAAAAAAACAATCAAGCTTTTGCAAATCCAGCCAATGCAAAACCCAACAAAGTTGTTTATAGCAAGCCCGAAAAACAATTCGATTTCGATGGCATACTCGATGGAGTAGGTACGCTCGAAATGATGCCCGATGGTTATGGTTTTCTTCGCTCAGCCGATTACAACTATCTATCATCGCCCGATGATATTTATGTGTCGCAATCGCAAATCAAACTTTTTGGCTTAAAAACTGGCGATACCGTTACAGGTACAATACGCCCCCCGCGCGAAGGCGAAAAATACTTCCCGCTTGTTAAGGTCAACAGTATCAATGGCCGTTCGCCCGAATATGTGCGCGACCGTGTACCCTTCGAACACTTAACACCGCTCTTCCCCGACGAAAAATTCAACCTCACAACAGGTCGCAAATCCGATGCCATCTCGGTTCGTATGATCGATTTGTTTTCGCCCATCGGTAAAGGTCAACGCGGACTTATTGTGGCACAGCCCAAAACAGGTAAAACAGTTTTCTTGAAAGAAATTGCAAACGCAATTGCCGCCAATCACCCCGAAGTTTATATGATAGTGCTACTTATCGATGAGCGCCCCGAAGAGGTTACCGATATGGCACGCAGCGTAAGAGCCGAGGTTATTTCGTCGACTTTCGATGAGCCAGCCGAACGCCATGGAAAAGTGGCTGCTATGGTACACGAAAAAGCCAAACGTATGGTCGAATGTGGACACGACGTCGTTATTTTGCTCGACTCAATCACCCGCCTTGCACGTGCCTACAATACCGTGTCGCCCGCTTCCGGAAAAATACTTTCGGGTGGTGTCGATGCCAATGCTTTGCACAAACCCAAACGCTTTTTTGGAGCCGCACGTAACATCGAAAATGGTGGTAGCTTAACCATTATCGCAACAGCACTCACCGATACAGGTTCCAAAATGGACGAGGTAATTTTCGAGGAATTCAAAGGAACAGGCAATATGGAGCTACAACTCGACCGCAAATTGTCGAACAAACGTATATTCCCTGCTGTCGATATTATGTCATCAAGCACACGCCGCGACGATTTGTTGCTCGACAACGACACCCTCAATCGTATGTGGATTTTACGCCGTCACTTGTCCGATATGAATTCAATAGAAGCAATGGAATTCCTTAAAGACAGGCTCGAAAGAACACCCAATAACGATGAGTTCCTATTGTCGATGAATGACAGATAATGAGTAAAAATTCATAAATATTTATACGAAACGCCCAACTTAGCACAAAGTTGGGCGTTTTTCATCTCCTATTTTTCATTTCCCCAAAACCCCAAACCCCAAACCCCAAACCCCAAACCCCAAACCTAAAACCCGAAACTCTTACACCCCCTTGAGGGGGATGGGGGGCTTT
>CAZEVV010000296.1:0-2762 GCA_964515675.1 uncultured Paludibacter sp.
TTAAAATCGACGTGCTAAACCGCGTCTCTTACCCACGAGCTTGCTCGTCAGATGTGTTTTGAGAAAACCTTATTTCAAACATATATTCAACCATGCTAGCGCAGATTTGCAATCCGTGATACTGTTGAAAGCACGGATTGCAAATCCGCGCTAGGGGAATAGAAACACCAACCTTATTAGCTTATTGAAAATAACCTGAATAAGCTAATAAGGTTAAAATATCAGTGTTGATTTCCATTTTCGTTGTGTCACGGATTGCAAATCCGCGACAGCAGATTACAACCAACGGTCAGTGACCAACGGGAGATAAATCCGCGCTAAGTAGATATTTTTGTCGAGTATATTCGATAAAAGTAGTGTGTTTTTATCGTTTATATTCGATAAAACATGTTTTGATATAGAATTTTTATTACAATATCGCCAATGACATATTTAAACAACTTAATTGATGAGTATCAAACTTAATACAATTTTTACTATCTTTGTGTTGAGCTATCAAACAATTATATATATAAATATGAGAATTAATAATGACATATTATATTTTTTAAAATCAGCTTTTTTGGAAAAAGTTCCAGAAGCTAAAATCTATTTGTTTGGTTCTCGCACGCATGATAATGCTCAAGGCGGAGATATAGATGTAATGATTGTGTCCAATTCGCTTATAGATAAACGATTGATTAGAAATATTAGGGTAGAGTTTTATAAGAAGTTTGGATGGCAAAAAATTGATTTGGTGAACTTTACTTTTTGTGATTCGTCGATATTTAAAAAAATAATTGAAAATGAAGCCATTGAATTATGATACAAGAACGCGATAAAAATTTAATACTACTTTTGCAGAACGAGTGCGAATTGTTGGATGCTGCTGTAATGACTTTAGTGCTTTCAGTTGAAAAATGTAAGGCTATTGGACGCAAGCCTATTTATACTTTTGAAGAGCAGGAATCGTTTGACTCCCTGAGTTCTAAGTTTAACCGAACATCCGATTTGTTTACTCAAAAAGTAATTAGAACTTGCTGGATGTTACTGCACGAGCCATTTGTTCCATTTATTGATTTAATGAATGCTTGCGAAAAAATGAACATTGTTATCGATGCCAATCAAATGATTGCCATAAGAGATTTACGAAATCAAATTGCACACGAATATATTCCTGAAGCTGTTTTCGAGCTTATTCCTGAAGTGATAGACTACTCTCAACTATTGATTGATAATATAAGTGCTTTTAAACAATTTATAAAAGCACGTAATTGGAATGCTCAATAGCTAGCATCGTTCACTTCTCGTCAGATGTATTTCCCAACAGCAAAAACTATTCTTTTGCATAAACTTTCGGCTACGAGCGCTGACGCCGATTTATCTCCCGATGGTCATTGACCGTTGGTTGCAATCTGTGCCATTCAACGGTAGCACGTATTGCAAATCCGCGTTAGCAGAACGACACAAAGAGTTGGCTTTGTGAAACCCTACAAACAGCACGAAAGCCTGCTAAAATTTAAACTAGCTTTTATTTTTAAATATCAAATAATAATTGTATTTTTGTGTTCGAACTTCAAAAAAATACACAGTCATGCGATCGCCCGAATTAAAGAATTTCATACTCAAACACAGCGACTTATTTTGGTATACACCTCAAGATAAAAAAGAGGATATTAGCGATGAGTATTTAATTGAAACTATTTTGAATTATGGTACGCTGGAAGATTTTAAAGAATTACAACAGTTAATCGGTATTAATGAACTATCGAGACAATTCTTTAGTTTGGAAGGACGAAAGAAAATGAATATATATCCAGAAGTCTACAACTTTTTTTACCATTATTTTAAAAAACATGCACAAAGAAATTCTAAATGACAGTCAATTGGAATTACTCCCTTTGATTAAAGAATATAAACGCGAGTTTTATTTGGTTGGAGGCACAGCTATTGCATTATATTTAGGACATAGGCGTTCGATTGATTTTGATTTATTTAAATCAACAAAGTTTAATGCAAAAAAAATTCTCTCAAAAATGGAAAAATATAAGCTACATTACAGAATAAATCGAAATGTAGCCGAGCAACTAAATTTAATCATAAATGGAGTTAAATTTACTTTTTTTGAATATCCATTTCAAATACCACATAGCAATACATTTGAAAACACAATTAACCTTCCAAATTTATTAGACCTTGCTGCTATGAAGGCGTATGCACTTGGTCGTAGGTCTAAATGGAAAGACTATGTCGATTTATATTTTATAATAAAATATCATTATAATATAACTCAAATAGCACAAAGAGCGTCAGAGATTTACGATCAATTATTCTCTGAAAAATTATTTGTTGCACAACTCTCTTATTTCCATGACATAGACTATACAGAAGAAGTCGAATTTTTAGTTGAACCCGTATCAGATGACGAGATTAAAGACTTTTTATTAAATGCTGCTATTGATATTATATAAGAATCTGAATGTGTGGTAGAAATGATCATTCAATTAGTGATTAAATAGAAGAGGTAATTAAAACAAATATTGAATAAACTACCACCTTTCAGCTAATGGTCGTACCCTCTAGTCCCCTCGTTTAGCGAAGGCTCTGCCTACATCGTGCTAAAAGCAAGGCTATGCCTTGCAACAAACTACCTTTGGAAAAAACTCGATGTTAGCTAACAGAAAGAAAAAACCTTTTGGCTAAAGCCCATATTCTTTTCACATCATAAAGAATGGCCTAAAGGCCAATCCTATTCATACATTGTTGATATAAAAAGATTTGAC
>CAZEVV010000297.1:0-2740 GCA_964515675.1 uncultured Paludibacter sp.
TCATTTTTTTTTTGATTAATTTTTTCGGTTTTCGAGCATACGTTTTAAATGAGCCGGCAAGCACATTCGAAAGCCGAAAGGTTATTTATTATTTTTCTATTTCTATTTTATTAATTTACTCACCAAACTATGTAAATACAATTCAAGATGACTGTAATGTCCGCAAGGAGCAATCATATTGGCATCGTTAGGATTGTTTATGTCTAATCCGTTTTTAATTTCCCATGCATCGGGCAGTCCATCACCGTCGGTATCGATGGGCAAATCATTGGCATCGAAAGTTTGTGTTGGCCAACCGCCTACATCTGCTTGCGAATCGATTATTCCGTTAATACTTCCTCTCGAACCTTTGAAACTTGTAGTGCCCGTTTTCAATTCCTCAATCAAACGCTGGTCCACAGCATCGCGTTTGAGGCTTGCACCTACATGTTTTATTATGGCGTTATAACTTTCTTCGGCAGTTTTACTATTGCCATGAAATTGAACCGCTGTTTCGAGTTTAATATTTTTAATGTCGAAGCTCGCATCATTTTTTACATCAGGATGAACGCCGAGCCAGTTGTTGGTACTAACCTCTTTGTTGCCATGAACGAAATTGCCCGAAACATAGAATTTGCCCCAAACGCCTGCAGCTTGCGCGTTAGCACCTTCGTCGGCATTGGGCGCAAAAATGCGATGTGCCAACTTTTTATTTCTTGCAGCCAATGTTGCAGGACCTGGTTTGTAATAATTGTTTACAATATTATAAACCCCTCCTTCGCCAGCATAGGCGCTATTGCTTCCCCAGTTGTAAATCACATTATTGCGAAATTCAACTTTTTCGTTTGCAGCATCGTTGCTATAGCGGCTACCACAAAACCTTGGGTTGCGGCTTGTGTGGTGCATAATGAGATTGTGATGAAAACTTGCGTTTTTTCCGCCCCAAATACCACCATATCCGTGCGCACCTTTGGCATGTGTCGAGTTGTTCAAACTTTCCGAAACAATGCACCACTGAAGTGTGAAGTTTTCGTTGTCGTAAAACGAGCCACATTCGTCGGTACCCCAGCTCAGCGAGCAATGGTCGATAATAAGGTTGCGGGTGCGAATGGCTTTCACAGCGTCGTCGGCCAAGCCTGCAATATCGCCCAAACGAAATTTGAGAAAACGAATGATTACATTTTCTGCTTTTATCGAAACAGGGAAATTGCTTATTGTAATGCCATCGCCAGGTGCCGATTCGCCAGCTATTGTAAGATTATCTTCGTTGATAAAAAGTTGCGAAGTCAATTCAATACGACCGGCAACACGAAAAATAATAGTTCGTGGACCTTTTTGCCTTACTGCCCAACGTAATGTTCCTTTCGAGCCATCATCGGCAAGCGAAGTTACAAGCACTGTTTTTCCACCACGACCACCCGTTACAAATGCGCCACCCCCTTCGGCACCTGGAAATGCCAACTGACCTTGAGCATTTACAGCAGTAGCTATTGTAATTGTTATAAAAAGAAGTGAGTATTGCAAAAAGTGTTTCATATTGCTCTATTAATATAAATGATTTACCAAACTATTGATATAAACTTCGAGATTGGTATACGAAGGACTCAAATTGTATTTTGAGGCATCCGATTTGTCGTTTTTATTTAAACCATTGGCTTCTTCCCATGCGTCAGGCATGCCATCCTTGTCGGTGTCGAGCAATACTTGCTCGGGCAGGAAACTATAAATTGGCCAACCGCCCACATCTGCTTGCGTGTCGATTAATCCATTTACACTGCCATTGGAACCTGTGTGCGTAAATGTGCCAGTGCGCACCTCTTCAACTATACGTGCATCAACAGCATCGCGTTTTTTGCTAGCTCCAGCTTTTGCCAACACATCGTCATAAGCCTGTTGGGCTGTTTTTTGTGGGAAAACAAAAAATGGAAACTCTGCATTTTGGCGCAATTCGGGCATTGCACTTACTGTATAGTGTACACCCAACCAATTGTCGGCAGTAACATTTGGCGCAGTTGCATTGGTGTTGGCCATTACATTACCAGCCACATAAAACCTACCGTAAACGCCTTTGAGTTGGTTGTTTTTACCATCATCGGCATAAGGCTGAAAAATACGATATGTAGAAGCATTGCTACCGCGCGAATAGGTTGCTGGTCCTGGTTTGTAATAATTGTTTACCATATTGTACGAGCCACCTTCGCCTGCATATCCACTGTTGCTGAACCAATTATAAATTACATTGTATCGAAAATCAACTTTTTCGGCAGCAGCATTGTTGCTGTATCGGCTGCCACAAAAGCGCGGATTGCGACTATCGTGGTGCGCCAAAAGATTGTGATGAAACGATGCTTTTTTGCCACCCCAAATACCGGCATAGCCATGCGCTCCTTTGTCGTGTACCGAGTTGCGCAAACTCTCGGAAAGAATACACCATTGCATTGTAAAATTTTCGTTGTCGTAAAACGACGAACATTCGTCGGTAGCCCAACTCATGGAGCAATGGTCTATCATAATATTTTTTCGGTTTTTACCTTCGAGGGCATCATCTTCGGTTTTCTTTTCGTCACCCATTCTGAAGCGTATGAAACGTATAATTACATTGTCGGCTGCAATGCTTACAGGATAATTTTTGATTGTAATGCCATCGCCTGGAGCCGTTTGCCCTGCAATTGTAAGGTTACCATTTTGTATGGTTAGTTTTGCGTATAGCTCAATAACGCCCGACACTGCAAAAACAATAGTACGTGGGCCTGTTTGCGAA
>CAZEVV010000298.1:0-2734 GCA_964515675.1 uncultured Paludibacter sp.
GCAGTAAGCGCATCGATAATAATTTGTCGTTCCATTTTGCCCAAAATAATATCCAATGTGCCGCTCATCATGGTTTTTGTGCCTTTGGCTGTTTGCAATGATGCTGGTAAATTATTGGTTCTTATCACATTGTCGTTGCTCAAAATGCAAGCTCTTTCAATACAATTCTCCAATTCGCGTATATTGCCTGGCCAATGATAAACCATAAGCGTGTCGATGGCTGATGTGGTAACGCGTTTGATATTTTTGCCGTGACGCTTATTGAATTTCTCAACAAAAAAATCAGTAAGAATGGGTATATCGTTGATGCGTTCGCGCAATGCAGGTATATAAAGCGGGAAAACATTGATGCGATAATACAAATCTTCACGAAATTTATCATTGGCAATCAACTCTTCCAAATTACGATTGGTAGCGCAAATAATACGCACATCAACTTTTATGGGTTTTGTACTTCCGATACGCTCAATCTCACGCTCTTGCAACACGCGCAATAGCTTCACCTGTGTCGAAGCTGGAATATCGCCAAATTCATCCAAAAAAATTGTACCACCATTAGCAGTTTCAAATCGGCCAATGCGCAAGTTGGATGCGCCTGTAAACGAGCCCTTTTCGTGTCCAAACAATTCGCTTTCGATCAAACTTTCGGGCAATGCGGCACAGTTTACTTTTATAAATGGTTTGGTTTTGCGATGACTATTAAAATGTATAGCATCGGCTACCAACTCTTTACCTACACCACTTTCGCCACGTATCAAAACAGTGGCATCGGTTGGTGCTACACTCTCTATGAGACGAAAAACCTCATTCATTTTGCTGGAGTTGCCTTTAATTTTCTCGGGCAAAATACGACTGTGCAATTCGCCTCGTAAACTTATATTTTCAGCTCTCAGCATTTCCATTTCCTCGGCGTACTCTTGCCGGCGACGCATGGTACGGCCTATCATGGCACCCACAATTTTGAGCAAGCGTATGTCGTAGTCGAACGATTTAACTTTCTGATAAACTTTATGTAAACTCAATGTGCCAATAACCTGCTCTTTGTAACGTACAGGCACACAAATAAACGACACATCCGAACCATTGATTTGTGTCGGCGCTTTGGTTAAGTTCAAAAAATCCTTCGAATCAGCAATTTTTGGAATCAGTACCGTCTCGCCTTTTTCGATTACTCGCCCAATAATTCCTTTGCCCGATTTATACTCTATTTGATTCGTTTCGGATTTACTAACACCATAAGTAGCTTCGAGCGTAATAATTGAGACTTCGCGGTTCAATATTGTAAGCAAAATACGCTCAGCACTTAAATGCTTGGCCAATATTGCCACAACCTCCTCCAAATCAACCTCTTTATTACTAAGCAATGAGCTTAGTTCGAGTAAAGCTTCGAGTTCTTTTGCACCATAGCACGAAGGGTCGTTAAATTTACAAAATGACTCCATAATTGCCTATTAAACTAAATTATGTAACACAAAACAATAATACCTAATAATTATGATACGAAATTAAGTATTTTAATAACATTATGCACAATGCAAATAAAAGTCAGAGCTACTTATTTCGCAAACTTACACTTTACAGCAAAACCTGTTAAATTTCTTACAATATCAAACAATAAACTCGCATTTTTCAAACTAATGCAAGCAATCGATATTTTGGATTAATTGTATTGCGCTGAATTTAAATTATAATAATTACTGAATAAGCACAAAATGGTCCTTATGATTATTGAAAAAACGCATTCCCTATATTCAAAAGTATGTCCTCAACTATTGAAAATGAATACTTAATTCATTGCACAATATAGGTAAGTAAGGTTAGTCTTAGTATTTCGTTATTTTTTTAGCACATGACTCAATTTGGCAAGAGAAATTCAAGCACAAAAACGAATTCATCAATCCTGCACTTCGAATACTTTTGCTAGCGCTGGATAACAAAGCCATGCTTGCGCATCGTAGCCCATGGATAACAGCAAATTGCGGTAATGCAAAACCTGGTCGCAGTGTTCTTTTTCTTCTATTGCACCAAATTTATAATCGATTACGATGGCATTTTTGTCACGTAAAATAACCCTATCGGGCCTGTAATGTGAGCCATCGGGTGTGAGTATGCTGTTTTCGTTGAGCACTTTCCAATCGGGCGCAAACCATTGCTCTACGCCACTAAGTTGCCAAAAGCTTTGGAGCGATGCTTCGATTTGGTCGATTTCGGTGGTACTCAAAAATCCCTCGCGATGAAGTGCCGCTATCACCTCGGCTTGCTCGGTTTTATAACGAATACGGCGCAAAACTTCGTGCATTAGGCTTCCGAATTTTTGTTTGTCGTTGCCAAGCAATTTGTCTTCGGCCAAAAAATTAATGTGTTTATGCCTTAGTTTTAGGCGCGCATTGTTGGGCACCGATGGGTAATTGTCGAATGCAGGTGGCGTTTCTTCTGCTGTATTATTTTGTATCGATGTTTTTTTTGTGCCCAAGTAAAAAACGCTTTCCTCGGCATTGTAGGCGGCAGTTAAATCCACATCGCCCATTGTTTCGGCTATATTGTTGCAACAAAAATTAAGTAAATGACTTATTTTGCTAATTTTTTCGATACCTTCCACCGGCTTTTTGGTTTGTGGCATAAAGCAATACATTTCGTGCCGCGGACGCGTAAAAGCCACATAAGCCACATTCAAATTGTCGATAAATTGATGCATTTGCTCGTCGTAGTAATTGGCTGCAAAAACCGATTGACC
>CAZEVV010000299.1:0-2721 GCA_964515675.1 uncultured Paludibacter sp.
TAATTGAGGCACATCATTGGGTTGTACAGGGTCGAAAAATCGCACATTCGAGTATTTTTCGAGGGTCGATTTCATTTTACTGTTGCGCATATCGCCAGTAAATTCAAAAATAAAATTGGACAATGTTTTCACTGCATATTCCACGGTCTCGATATCGAAACGAGGGTCCAAACTACCTATAAACCCAACTTTTTTAGGCACTTGATTGTAAATATCTTTTTTGGCGTATTTATGAAAAACAGGAAAATCGACCGCGTTTTTCACTACAAAGCAGTTACTATTAAACCTTTGTTTATCAGCTTTCAAATAATCAGAAGTAGTAATTATGGCATCAACTTTTTGCATAAACGACTCCTCGATACCGAAAATGCGTTTACCAAAAAACACTGATTCGACACCATCATAACAATAATATATATGCTTTTTCTCGGAGAATTTGCGCACCAAAGCATTCCCATAAATAGGGTTGAAGGCTGTAATAACAATTGGGTTTGAGAACTTTAATTTGCGAATAGCTTTACGCACTGCTGCTTTGTAGATGAAAGCATTTATTGGGAAAAATAAATTGAAAAGTGCTTCGTTTTTCAGAAAGAAAAGTGGCAGATTGGGTGGCACAACTAAATTATATACTTTTGAGCCACTGCCCGTAACAATCTCGGCCAAGCGATTATCCAAACCCAACATTCGCTTTACGGGCGCTTGTTGATATCCGCGCAGAGTTGCATAAATATCTTTCCAAGTAAATGGATATTCAACAAATAACACACGATTATCAATAGCCAATCGCTCAAGCAACTGAACTGTTGACTTCGCATATTTGCCAAACCAACTGGTATTTGATATACAAATAATATTTTCGTTTCTCATAAGATTAACACTTAAAAGTATTAGCACAAG
The DNA here is from genome assembly GCA_964515675.1 of uncultured Paludibacter sp. GTDB lineage: Bacteria > Bacteroidota > Bacteroidia > Bacteroidales > Paludibacteraceae > Paludibacter. The sequence goes on from CAZEVV010000299.1 coordinate 898, forward strand.
TAAAACAAAAAAATGCAAAATAGTTTGAAATTTCAACAAATCATTAACTTTTAGCATCCGAAACATCTTGTTCCTTCTCCCAACCTGGCATTAGCGAAATAAGCGCTACACTTGTAGCAACCACAACAGTATTAGGCATTTGACCTAAGCTCGATGCACTGTACGACGATACCATTAACCCTGCCATACCCGAAGTGAATGCTATTGCCCTACTTAGATTCTCGGGCTTCTTAAGCCGAAAAAATATCAAAAAACATGATTTTAAAAAGAAATAAAAAATCATAATCAAATAATATGTCAAGCCAACAATGCCATGTTCAGCCCAAATTTGAATATACCAACCATCGGTAGCTGTTTCGGCCAAAAAAGTACCTGGTGTAAAACGCAAACCCCAATTGCCCGATGAGCCAATGCCCCCACCAAACGGACGTGTACGCAGATAATCGGCAAATAACTTACGGTTTTCTTTTCGTACATTTAAAGATGCATCTTCGCTATTGAATGCACTTCGCATTCGCCGAATATCGTAATTATCTTGACCTATCATTGTAAACTTGAAAAAGAAAAACATAGCAAAAACAAAAAATCCCATAGTTATCATTATTTTTACTTGTTTCGACAAAATTGTGTAAACACCAAAACCCATTAGTGGCACTGCGATAGCGCTTCGTGTGCCCGATATCAACATGGCATACAATGACATTATTGCAACAAAAAAATAAAAATACTTTCTCTTCTTAGCTGGTTCGTAAATGCCAAGAATGGCAAATACAACGCCGAAATAACCCATCGAACTGCCATATGTTCCTGCATCTGAAAAAAATGAGAATACACGAAGATTTCCAAATAAAAGATGCGTTGAACGATTTCCAGGTTGATTAAGCCAAATTTGCTCCCAAGGATCGATCATAACATACTTTTGCATCAAACCTTTAAATACAGCTAACAATGTAAACCAAGCACACAAGCTTATGAACAACTGCAAATCGCTCGGTTTATTAAACACCAAATACACCAATGGTATGGTTAAAAACAAATAGAATGCTTGACCGCGCATAGCATAAAACCACGCTTCGCGACTTACTGCCTCAGGATTTATGAGCTGAAAAAGCGTCATTACAAACCACACAATGACCATATAAGTGTAATCACGACCTGCATTGCGCCAGTCAACTTTTGCATTGAACTGACTGAAAATGACAGACAAAGCAGTTACGAACAACATAGCATCGACCAATAAGCCCATAGGCGCTGGTATATAGCGCGTGAGGCCAATGGCAAAATAATTTGCAAACAGCGCTGTAATAAAACTGAAACGCGGACTGCTAAATAGAAAATATACAAAAATTAATGGGAATGGAAGTATTAACACAGCCATTGCTGCCATCATATTGTCCTTCGAAAAAAACCAAATAGCTAATAAAACCAATGTGCTAAGAAATGCAACCACAATAAATTTTGTGAGTGCATGTCTGAAATTAAAGGCTTTATTTGCTGGATTTTCGCACATGATAACTAAGCATAAATTAAACCATTCTACTCAACAATTTTTTAAACAACTTGCGTAATGGCGAACGCTTTTTTGGGATTTCACCATATATTTCCTCCAAATTATCGGGGAATGTATTGGTTAATATTGCATATAACTCGGCCGAAAACTTATTGTTTGCCACATTTGTTTTTAACTTATTAAGAATAAATGCATCAGCCTCGGACCACGAGGTATTTGCACTATATACATGCAAAACTAAATGCGCTTGCTCAATAAGTAGGGCTTGCTGAAAAACCCACAATTATTTGACATATAATATTTTATGACTATAT
>CAZEVV010000300.1:0-2714 GCA_964515675.1 uncultured Paludibacter sp.
CAGCTTATTTGCTGCATAGCCCGATGTTTTGTGTGCTATTGTTTTGGAAAACGCTCTTATTATATATCAAATTGATTTACATGGTATTAAAAATAATTTTAAGTTCTAAAAAATAATTTTAGCGCAATGTTTTTAGCCAATAAACACCTGGTTTTGCATCGAGTACATAGCTCGAAGTCAATCGTATCTTTTTACTAATAATTTGCTCTTTTCCTGTTTTCGTATCAATTAAAACCAATGCGTAATTGCCCTTTTTAACATCGATGGTAATTTTTGACTCACTATGGGAAAAAATGATATTTGAGCCATTTGCGCACTCAACACACTGATAAAGAGCTCCAAAATCGAAATGATTCGTTGCGCATGCACCAGCTTTCAAAAATTCGTCGGACAAAGTGGGCAATGCCGCACATGAACCTCCGGCCATAAAAACAGCCCAAGCAAACTCGGGATAATTGCTGCCATGATACATTACTGCTTTCGTGGGATATGCTTTTCGGTACTCGCTAACGGCACGATATACCGAATGAAAATCGGGCTTACCTGTTTTTTGCAAACGTGCATGTTGGCGAGGCGCTAAATTTAAGCCTCCCTCGGGCGCATAGGCGCTGCCATCGTTGCGATAAAACCAATATTGTATGTCGATAATATCCACTACTGCCGCTCTTCGGGCATCGCGCAATATAGCATCCTGCACATCTTTTGTTGTGCTGAGCGCAATTTTTGCATGCTTGCCTGTTTCGGCTTCCCACTCGGCAACTACATCGAGCCAAAATTGCACAAAATGCAGCGGGCCTGTATATTCGGCACTTATAAAGTGTACAACATTGGAGTTGTGTGCAAATGCATCGAGCCCCATGCGTATATAATTGCGCAACAGCTTGCGACGTACCACATGCGTAGTATCGTAAAACATATCGGCCACAAAAATGCGTTTGTCGCCAGCAAAATTTACAGGCTCAGGAAAACCAGTGTTGTTAATATTATTGGCCGTGCGCCACGGACTATCCACCCAATGCGCACCCGCTTCGAGAATATTGTGCTGAAAAAAATGCTGATGGTACAACAGTCGTCCGCTTGCTTCGGCTTTGTTGGCAAAAGTTTTCAGTCGCATCCAATACCATTCGTTAGGGCGTTCGAGGTCGTACAGCGACAGTCCATCCCACGCCATTCCTTGTCCGCTGCGGGCAAAAGGCTGCTCGTAGAATGGCGCCCACACATCGCCATCGGCACGCTTAATGCGCTGGTGATCGTCGCGCCGGCGGTCGTACCAAAGTCCGTAATTGTGGTCGATGGCCAACACATTATTGGCTTGCATGTTTTGCACCACACTGTCGATACAATCGGTGAGGCCATGTCCCTCGCGCCCAGGCACAAAGCGGGTAAGGTGTATACGTGCTTTTTGCGTATGTTGTGCCTTTATTTTCCCACTCCACCATTGCACATCGCTTTTTGAACCTCCGAGATAAATGTTTTTTGCAATGAGTTTGCCATTTTTTATTGAAACAATATTTGTATTGTTATTGCTAATGATTGCCTTAACCATTGGCAATTTACTGCTATTCAATAGTTTCGAAACATCAATCGCATCGTGCCCTACATTGGCATTGTCGATATGTTTTTCCAAAGTGTACAATGGCTCGTAGGCTTCGCGCGCCAATTCGAGGGCTACTGCGGCCGTCGGACTGCTCGATGCATTTGTATTTTTGGGTAAAATGGCTGCTCGTTTGCTCACATCGCGGCCAAGGCGTTGCTCCAATTGCGCATAAAACAAACTTCGTGGCTGCACATGATTGTTGGATTCGGCCCACAAGCCATTGCCATCGAACTGCGCCCAGCAACCATAAGCACGGTTGGGAGCGGCGGCATGGGGCGAAAAGTTTTCGATAACGGCTGCCGTACATTGCCAAAAAGTGCTGTTGGCGGTTGTCCAGCCTGCACCATTTTTGTATTGACCTAAATTTTTGAACGAAAGATTATTACCTTCAACATTTACAATGTCGTAAAGCAAACCCGTAGCCCACGAGTCGATAGGGCCGCTGTAACCTAACGCACGATAAGCCTCGCATTGCACAAAAGCATTGGGGCCAGCTGCTGCATGTCCTACTGCAAAAGCATGTATGGCATCGTAGGCAATACAGCGTTGAAAAAGATTGAGTTGCCCATAATTGAGAAAAGCAGTTCGTCGCCCGCCACCAATTTCCGAAACCGGATGGCGCGAAATGCAATCCTCTACAGTAATGCGCGCCGTATTGCCCAGCAACACAACTGCACTGCCAGCCAAATGCTCGAAACGCACATTACGCACCCAGCCATCCGCAACATTATCAATGCTTATGCCTGTCCAAGCATGGTTTTCGTGTTTTGCATTGCTTTTGTCGTATTCGGCAATTAAACGCAACTGCTCAACGCCCGAATTTTCGATGCGCCCATTCCAAGTATACTTACTCACCGTGCTTTGAGCAAATTGCCCATCCAAAGCCACCGAAAGTGGTGCATCTATGGTTATTTCGTTGCCTTTTATATCAATAATTTTTCGATGAAAAAACAAATCAATATCGCCCGGCTTCCAACCCAAAGCACTTATACCACCACCAAACTCATCGCATGCCAAAGCGGCAACCCACTCTTTGCTTGATGGTTGATGAATTATAATAGCATCGCCAACTTTGAAGCCTGCGCTAGATAACAAAGCAAAACTTCGGGCATTTACG
>CAZEVV010000301.1:0-2653 GCA_964515675.1 uncultured Paludibacter sp.
TTCAACTACTTAGTCGAAGTAATCAATAGCTTTTTTCCGAAATAAGTTTTCCTTTTTCGTCCCACATATACCAAGTACCCGATTTTCGACCATTGTTATAGTTCATTTCGTAGCGCATAATGCCGGCATCGTCCCACACAAACCATTTGCCATGTTTTTTATTGTTACTATACGCAGCCTCGGCTATCAAAGTGCCTGCTTCGTTGTAGGTGCGCCACACGCCATGAAATTCGCCATTGCGATAGGCACGTACTTCATTGGGTCGTCCGTTGGGAAAATAAATAATGTATGCACCTTCGGGCTTACCATCTTTTATAAACATCTCAACTTTAAGCGATCCGTTGTCGAAATACTCTTTGTACTCGCCATTGTAGAGTTTTGTTTGTGTTTTGTCGGTGAAAAACAATCCGTTCGATTGAATGATATTTATATCGGTTTGTGCAAATAAACCTAAAACCGAAAATAAAAGTGCTGTTATGAAGAATGTTTTTTGCATAATGAATAATTTTTAGAGGGTTGATAATTATTTGTTCAAAAAAAAGTAAATCGCGTGCAAAGTATTTCATGTTGTATCTTGAAATTTCATTATGCGATATTACAAATATGTTACATGCAAATATAGCACCTAAAATTTAACTATCAAAGCACAGTTTGCAAATTTAATATGTGTTACAAAAAGCAAGAAGTGCTGCTAATACGGTCATCAGCAACACTTCTATTCAAAAATTGGCAAATTTATGATATCTTTAAAGAAAACTAGTAAACTGTGTTTTGTGGGTCGAAGTTTGTCCAAGCAGCTTTTGTCCAATCGGTTGTACCAAAAGCACCCATGTAAGTAGCTGTTTTGTCGAAGAATGCATCTTGCAATTTAGCATGTGTAAAGCTTCCTGCACCAGCAGCTGTAAGTGCCGATCCTGCACCTGGAATGAATGAAGTTGGGTTGGCTTCGGTACCTGTTTTTGAAGCATCGTAGAACGACGATTCGATTTTTGCATCGGCATTGCTTGCTATAATTGTGTTATTGAAACTTGCAGTGTTAAAGAAATCAAGTGCTTGTTGTTCGGTTACACTACCTGCACCATTCACTGCTTTTACTTTGCTACCTATCAAAGCTACATTTTGTATTGCTAAGTCGCCAGCTGTTGCATTGGCAAGCGTTGTTGTTCCATCGAGCAACAAACCTGTGTTCCAGCCTGCAAATACAGAGTTGAATACCGAAATCGACGAGTTACGACGGATATGCATACCTGCACCATACATTGCATTTACACTACCATCAGTTGTTTTGCGGAATGGTCCAAATACCGAAACATTTGAGAATACACCAGCTGTTTTAGGTGTTGCAGTAGTACCAGGGTTGTAGTTGTCCGATTCGAAACCATTTGAAGTTGATACGTCGGCTACACGTGGGTGACGCACAGCCACTGCAAACTGAACTTTACCTCTCCAACCGTGATCTGAGTCGAACTCATCGTCGAGGCCAAGATAAGAAATTAAATACTTAGCGTTTACAGTACCACCAAACCACTCGAACGAGTCGTCGCCGCAATACGAAACTTGGATATGGCTAATTTCGGTACCGCTACCTACAGCGCACATTGTTAGACCATTTGTTTCTTTGTCGGGTTGAAGTGCAATACCCGAAAACTCGATACGTACATATTTCAATTTACCTGAGCTATCAGCATCATCAGTTCCACCGCTATATTTAACCTCACGGCTCAAACCTTCAACCGAAGCATTCGACTGATTGCTAGTTGCTTTACCTACAATGATTAAGCCACCCCAGTCGCCAGCTGCACGTAAGCCAGGAGCCATGCGCGAAGTAAATACGATAGGTTGTGTTTCGGTACCAACAGCATTAATTTTACCACCAGGCAAAATTACAAGTGTTCCTTTTGTTACTTTATCACCTTTGATAACGGTTCCTGGAGCAATGTTAAGCGTTCCGGGTACGTTAATTTGTCCTTTGATAATGTAAACAGAGTCTTTCACCCAATTGCGTGTTCCTGTAATGTCGGCTTTTACAATCACCTCGTTAGGTGCATCTTTTTCGGCAGCATCTGGGTCGACTACTACTTTTTCATCGCACGATGATAAAACTACAGCTGCACTAAGCAAAATAAAAGCAAATTTTAAAAATCCTTTTTTCATTTTTTTTGTTTTTAAAAATTCTGAATAAAATTCTTGTTGTTTTAATTTGCTGCAAAGATATGGCTGTGAAATTACAAGCATGTGCCGAAAATGTTTCCCTTTTGTGTAATTTGTATGTCAAAAATGTTTCGGGTTGTAACTTGATTGTGCTTTTGAAAAGTAACTAGCACACCAAATAAACTGAAAATGCAGAAAAATACGGTAGCATCTCCCGCTAGCGCGGGTTAGTTTATCACAATTATAAAATATGACCAAGACAATAAAATGCGATTTAATAGGACGCGGATAAAACGGAATGAGCTGATTCTAAAACGGATGAGAAATTTACTTCGTAAATTGATTTAAGACGCAACTATCTGAAAATCATTGCGCCAAAGGCGAGATTAAAATTCGTAATAATACTTGTCTGCAGTAGAAAGATCTGCCAATTCAATTTATCTCCCTCTAGCGCGGATTTATCTCCCTTTGGTCACTGACCGTTGGTTGCAATCCGTGCTAC
>CAZEVV010000302.1:0-2649 GCA_964515675.1 uncultured Paludibacter sp.
GATATACTAGGAATAACAATACTCCTATTCTTTCTTTGTTGGCAATCCACTCGCTAAACAAGCCTTGCAATTCTTCCGAACAACATTTTTCTTCGATAGCCAATTTCATAAGACGCTCGATACGGTCGCGCAATTGCTCGTTGGCAAACAACATACCTAAACCAAACTCAGCATTGTCTTCGAACAATGAGTTTGCCCACGCTGGTCCACGACCTTCGTCGTTAGTAGTGTATGGTGTAGAAGGAGCCGATGCCGAATAAATTGAAGTACAACCAGTTGCATTGGCAATCATTTGACGCTCGCCAAACAATTGAGAAACAAGTTTTACGTATGGAGTTTCGCCACAACCCGAACATGCGCCCGAGAACTCGAATAAAGGAGTTGCAAGCTGCGAGTTTTTAACATTGGCTTTGATATCAACAAGGTGTTGTTTTGTTTTTACATTATCAACACAGAAATCCCAATTGTCTTGCTCTTCGTATTGTGTTTCGATAGGCACCATTTTGAGTGCTTTACCGTTTTTGTTGCCCGGACATACCTCAGCACAGTTGTCGCAACCCATACAGTCGAGTACGTCAACCTGAATACGGTAAGTCATGCCTGCAAATGCTTTGCCATTGGCTTTTAGTGCTGCAAATGGCGCTTTCGATTGCTCGTTTTCGTCGAGTACAAACGGACGAATAGCAGCGTGAGGACAAACATATGCACATTGGTTACATTGAATACAATTGTCCATTTCCCATACAGGAACGGTTGCAGCAACACCACGTTTTTCGTATTTTGTTGTGCCCTGTACCCATGTACCATCTTCGCGACCTTTGAATACCGAAACTGGTAGGTCGTCGCCTTTTTGTGCATTAACAGGTGCAACAATATCTTTAATAAATGCAGGAACATTATTGTTAATCAATCCATCCTCTTCAGGTAGATTTACCCACTCGGGCATAACATCAACTTTTACATACTCGCCACCACGATCAACAGCAGCATAGTTCATGTCAATAATTTTCTGTCCTTTTTTACCGTACGATTTTACGATAGCATATTTCATTTGGCTAACTGCCAATTCGTAAGGAATTACGTTGGTAATTTTGAAGAATGCCGATTGTAGAATTGTATTTGTACGGTTACCCAAACCAATTTCTTGTGCAATACTAGTAGCATTGATAATATACAAAGTGATATTATTTTTAGCTAAATATTTTTTTACATTATTGGGCAAATTTTGTTGTACTTCTTCGGGCGTCCAAACAGTATTGAGAAGGAAAGTACCGTTTTTCTTCAAACCTTTAGTTACATCGTACAAACGAAGGTATGCTTGTACGTGACAAGCTACGAAGTCGGGTGTAGTAACCAAATAGGTTGAGCGAATAGGTGTTTCGCCAAAACGAAGGTGCGAACAAGTGAAACCACCCGATTTTTTTGAGTCGTAAGCAAAATATGCCTGACAGTATTTATCGGTGTTGTCGCCAATAATTTTGATAGAGTTTTTGTTAGCACCTACAGTACCATCGGCACCCAAACCATAGAATTTTGCTTCGTATGTACCAGCACCACCCATTGGAATTTCTTCGCCCAAAGGAAGTGAAGTAAAGGTAACATCGTCCACAATACCTACTGTAAAGCCATTGCGTGGCGATGGCAAAGCAAGGTTTTGGTAAACCGAAATAACTTGAGCAGGTGTAAAGTCTTTCGACGAAAGTCCGTAACGTCCACCAACTACAAGTGGTTGATTTTCGCTGCCATACAATACGTCTTTTACATCCAAATACAATGGTTCGCCTGTTGCTCCTGGCTCTTTCGTACGGTCGAGCACACAAATGCGTTTTGCTGTTTTTGGCAATACCGAAAGGAAATGTTTGGCCGAGAACGGACGATAAAGGTGAACCGAAATAAGACCCACTTTTTCGCCTTGAGCAGTAAGATAGTCGATACCTTCGCGGATAGCTTCGGTAGCCGAACCCATTGCTACAACCACGCGGTCGGCATCGGGAGCACCATAATAATCGAACAAACCATATTTACGACCAGTAATAGTTGCCAATTCGTTCAAATAGTTTTCAACAATACCAGGTACAGCATCGTAAAATACATTACATGCTTCGCGTGCTTGGAAATAAATATCAGGGTTTTGAGCTGTACCACGTACCACAGGGCTACCTGAGTTCAAAGCGCGATCGCGGTGTGCCTGAAGCGCATCCATATCAACCAATGCTTTAACTGCATCGCCATCAATTTCTTCAATTTTTTGTATCTCGTGCGAAGTACGGAAACCATCGAAAAAGTGAACGAAAGGTACACGCGATTTAATTGCTGCCAAGTGAGCCACAGCAGCTAAGTCCATAACTTCTTGTACCGAACCGGTAGCAAACATAGCGCAACCAGTTTGGCGTACAGCCATAACATCCTGGTGGTCGCCAAAAATTGATAATGCATGTGAAGCCAAAGCACGTGCCGATACGTGGTAAACGCCCGGAAGTAATTCGCCAGCCACTTTATACATATTGGGCACCATAAGCAACAAACCTTGCGAAGCAGTGAAAGTTGTTGCCAAAGCACCTGCCTGCAACGAACCGTGCATTGCCGCAGCAGCACCACCTTCCGATTGCATTTCCTGTACTTGTACAGTTTCGCCGAACATATTTTTAC
>CAZEVV010000303.1:0-2600 GCA_964515675.1 uncultured Paludibacter sp.
CAGTAGCTCAGCTGGTAGAGCACATCCCTTTTAAGGATGGGGTCCTGGGTTCGAACCCCAGCTGAATCACACACACGCAACAATAAAATCCCGCAAGTACAATTTACTTGCGGGATTTTTTTTTATGCACTAATACATTGCATTGCAAAAATGCCTACTATCAAAAAAGGGCGCCCAAAAACGAACGCCCTTTACAAACCATAAAACCTTCAAGCCCTTCAAGCCACGAAAATACATTTTAACTACGAATTAAAACGTATTTCACGAATTTCACGAATTTTCTTAACTACGAACCAACGGTCAGCAATAGCTAATTTAAACGTATTTCACGAATTATTTTAACAATGAACCAACGGTCAGCGATAGCTAATTAAAACAACTAATTTCACTAATTTCACGAATAAGAATTGGGTTCTTCAAATGAACCGTTGTCGTTAAATCTCGCTGTACCCCCTCTTCAAGTCCCCCAGGGGGGATTTAGGGGGCTTTTCTTCAAGTCCCCCAAGGGGGATTTAGGGGGCTTCTTCCTAAACAACCTCCCCCATCAACGTTGCCGAACTTGCCGATAAAATTTTTACTTTGATAAACTCGCCAATGTGGCGGCCTTCGCGTGGGAATATCACCACTTTGTTTTGCGAGGTGCGACCAAAAAGCTGTTCCTTCGAGCGTTTCGAAAAACCTTCGACCATTACTTCGAATGTTTTGCCTATGTCGTTGAGGTTGCTTTGGTGCGCTATGGAGTTTTGCAACTCAATAATGTCATTCAATCGGCGTACTTTTACATCCTCGGGCACATCGTCTTTCATGCGTTTTGCGGCCAATGTGCCGGGGCGCTCCGAGTATTTAAACATAAATGCCATGTCGAATTTTACTTGGCGCATTAGGTCGAGCGACTGCAAGTGGTCCTCTTCGGTTTCGCCGCAAAAGCCCGAGAAAATATCGGTGCCAATGGCCACATCGGGAATTATACGACGCATAGCATCTACACGGTCGAGGTACCACTCGCGTGTATATTTGCGATTCATGGCTTTAAGTACATTGTTGCTGCCCGATTGCACTGGTAGGTGAATGAAGCGGCAAATGTTGGGATATTTGGCTATGACGTGTAGTGTTTCGTCGGTCATATCTTTGGGGTGTGGCGACGTGAAACGTATGCGCATATTGGGCACCATTTCGGCAATTATGCTTAGCAACTCAGGGAAATCGACGATACGGCCATCTTCGGCGGTGTATTTGTACGAATTTACTGTTTGTCCCAGGAGTGTTACTTCTTTGTAGTTTTTGGCTTCCAGGTCGCGTATCTCGTTCAAAATACTGTCGAGGTCGCGACTACGCTCACGTCCGCGCGTGTAGGGCACAATGCAATAGGTGCAAAACTTATCGCAGCCACGCATAATCGACACAAAGCCCGAAATTGACGCACCAATGCGGGTAGGCATCACATCCTTGTAGGTTTCGGTTTTCGATAGTTCTACATTGATGGCTTTTTCGCCTACTTCAACCGAGCTTATGAGGTTGGGAATGTCGAGATAAGCATCGGGTCCCACCACAAGGTTCACACCATGTTCGGTAATCAGTTCTTCTTTCACACGCTCGGCCATGCAGCCAATAACGCCAATCACCAAATTTTTGTTGTTGTGTTTGCGTTTGAGCGAGTGAAAATACTTCAATCGGTTAATCACTTTTTGCTCGGCATTGTCGCGCACCGAGCAAGTATTTACAAAAATGGCATTCGCTTCCTCAATTTTTTCGGTAAGTGCAAAGCCATCCATTTCCATTATCGAAGCCACTACTTCGCTATCGGCCACATTCATTTGGCAGCCATAGGTTTCGATAAAAAGTTTTTTGTCGTTCAGAATGGATTTAGAGTCCACTGAATTTTCGCTTGCTTTCATTTATATATTTATTTTTAAAAGATGTTTTTAGAGCAAAGAGCAAAGACTAAAGAACCAATACTAATGTCATGATATTTTTCTGCCAAAGGATAATTGTTTGTGTTTGTACCTATGGGCGAAAATATCATTGTTTGTTCTGTTGTTTGGTTTGCAACAAAGCCTTTTGTGAAACAACGCAATAGCATTTATTGTTTTTGAGTTTTGCTACAAATGAAAAAAGGATTGTGAAAATTTTCACAATCCTTTTTCTTTCTATGTTGCGGAGGCCCGACTCGAACGGACGACCTTTGGGTTATGAGCCCAACGAGCTACCACTGCTCCACTCCGCGATTTGTTTTGCGAGTGCAAAGGTAGTAATAATTTCTTAACCCACAAACAATATGTAAACTTTTAACAGTAAAATTGCATAATATTTTTCGCCCATAGCGCCAAAACACTCCTAACGCGCTGTAAAACACTTTCGTTATGGCAAAATAAAAAAATTCAAACGATTGTAAAAAATATTCAAACAGCGCACAAACCTTTTTTTTTAACCACAGATTGCACAGATTGCGCAGATAATTGAAATGCATCAACAATTGAGATTCCCTGCCTGCAGCAGGCAGGCGCATATCGAAAACTTAGCTACGTTTGTTTTCTCATTCGGAATGACAAACGCGCTAGCGAAGGGATGATTTGGGCGGCTTTGCCGCCCAAATCATCCTC
>CAZEVV010000304.1:0-2596 GCA_964515675.1 uncultured Paludibacter sp.
CGTGCAGCAAAAGCCCAAAGTTCTAAAGCATGGTAGTTTGTTTTTAAAGTAATTCCATTTAATTGCATTTTATTTCCACATACTTCAGCTATACAGTTGTCAACCAGAGTGTTGATTTCGCTTTGCTTTTCACGAGCTTTTAGGCGACTTAAATCATAAGTCAACAACCAAAATGTTCGTAAATTTTTTATCGTATGGTCTCTAAAACTTGCATTAGCATGATGCAAAAGAATTTTTGAAATAAATGAGTTATTCAAAACCTTATTTTTATCAATTAACTCTACAATTTTATCTTTCAATTGTTCAACAGCAGGAAACTCCAAATCCCAATTCAACGGTATTTCCATAAATGAAATACTGTTTTTTTCATTCTTATCTGCTTTGTGTCCTTTGGCTGCTTTCTCTTCCATATCGCTCTGCTCAGCCGCTTTCATTATCGGAAATTTTGCAGGAACAATAGCAATACCTCCAGATAGTGAAAAGGCTGGGTTATTACAGGTAAATTCTTTGAAATCCGATTGAATTCGTTTTGCAATTTGGATAGTTATTTCCCAGCTACCTATAATAAAAACATCATCTCCACCACTGTAAATAATAAATGATTTTTTGGGATCAATTTCCTTCCATATAGTATTTAGATATCCCGAAAAGAAAAAATCAAAAGATCTACTCAATGCTGCATAGCGTGATAATGTGGCTCGTTCAGGTGAAATTCCTTTTTGGAAAATAGCTCCTAAATTATCAACATCCATACGCAATACTCCAAGGCGAGTAAAGTTTGCTTCAGTGCACATATTCTCAAAACTGGCAGTTTCAAATTCGTTTCCGCCGTAAAATTCAAGTCCATAAATATTATTTATTCCATTTATAGTTTGCAGAAAATCACAAGAGCCATTTTCACCATTCAATGTTATAACACTTATTTTGTCTGCCGACGATTTTAGCTCTTTGGCTTTTTCCTTTAAGTCATTCTTATTAATAAAATAGTAGCTTATGCCAAGATTAGCTGGTTCAATAGGATTTTTGTCATTCCAATATGGGATTTTTTCCTCAGCCACAACTACATAGTCGGTCAATTTTAATATTTTACCCAGTTCTATCTGCTGCCAAGTTGTTGTCTTAATATATTGTGATTCTCCTTCAAATTTTATCTTCTTTTCGTTTAACAATATTTCTTCACCTGTAATTACATCGCGTGAGACATCACCTCCTTGCAACTGAGGTTCAAAGAAACTATTGTAATTTTCCTGTATAAAAGCAGCTAATTTACAATTTTTTTTCTGATCTCATTTTTCAAACAATTGCTTACATACCAAACCTAAGTTTTTGTCTTTGGAGTGCATTAATGCATTTTTACTAACTTTAATACTATCAATTGATACGAATAAAGTTGTGGAATGTACATCGAAAATGCTATACTCAATTTCTTTAATTGCTTTTTCAAGTTCATTCTTTATAAATTTCGTATTTGGTGCTAAAATATAAAAGCCACCACCCGAATTGTAAACTATATTTGCTTGGTAGAGTTTGAGCTTTTTCAATAAAAATCTCACAATTGTATCTGATAACAAACGAATATAAAATGAGCGTCCCTTTAAGTTCTTACCCGCATATTTTGAAACCACCTGATAAATATATGGTTGGATTCCTGATATATCAGCTCCAATTAATATAAATGGATTTTCAGAGTCTTTGTCTGAGTTATTGTAATCGTATAAGCAGGTCGCAATAGCTGCAGTAGTTTTTAAATGATCGTACAACGAAACATCAGGAAAATCCATTGTGCTTGCTGGTATTGAACTTGTATATTTCAACAATAAATTCAACAATGTTTCACTAAATGCCCGATATGTATTTGACTGTATAAATTTAAACTCACCTATAAACGACGTCCAAAGCTTTTTATAGTCTGGATACGCATCAAAAGTTTGCTTTGGAAAACAATCTTTTGATAGGCTCATAGCATTTACAGGTAAATGATGTGGATTTGGGGTTTTATTTTCGTTAATACCTTCAAGAATTGAAACCATTCTTTTCTTTTTGAATGCATCCCATCCTTTTTCATCTTGATCATCAATAAATTCGGAGTCATTTTCTCTATCCATGCCAGATGACAAACAATCAGCTTCTTTAACTAATTTCCCTAAATCAGTTAACTGTGCTGATGTTAAATGATGAGAAGCAGCCAATTTAATTAATGTGTTGTTTTCATTAATTGCACCTGTTTGTTCAATCAAATTTTTAAAAACTAATTGAAAATCATCAATAAATTGTGCTGTCCAAAGTACATGTTTGTGCGTATATTTAGCATTATACACAGGACAAAATGTGCTTTCAATTTTATTTAAATCCTTTAAAAATTTACTCTTGCTAACTCCTCCTTCATCTGCTCGTTGATAAAACTTACCGATATCGTGCAACAAAGCTGCCAGATATACCAAATCTCTTTCTTTCTCCATATAATTATGTTTTATTTAATTTCTTCTTTGTTTTCTCTTTTTCGTGCCAAAACGCCAAAACCGGTGCTAGCTCCTTTGCATAATCCTATATAGTCTTGCAACGATACATTGCTTTTAAATAAAATTTTGTAATATAT
>CAZEVV010000305.1:0-2566 GCA_964515675.1 uncultured Paludibacter sp.
ACTCATTCAAAAAAAAAATACTAACAAGCAATTACAAATGAAGAAATTTTTAGGCCTTTTGGCACTTCTCATGTTCACAGTATCGATATTTGCTGTACAAACTATCAAAGGAAAAATTGTAGATGCCAACACACAATCGCCACTCGATTTTGTAAATGTGGCACTTTTTAAACAAAATAGCACCGATCCTGCTGCCGGCGTTGTTACCGACGACAAAGGAAATTTCGTTTTACCCAATGTACCCGATGGAAGATACACCCTTAAAGTAAGTTTTGTGGGTTACAATAGCATCGACATTCCGCTCAATGTAAGCACTAAAGAATTGAATGTAGGAACTATTAAGCTTTATGAAAATTCGAAAGCATTGCGCGAAGTTGAAGTGCTAGGCCAAGGCTCGCAAATGCGCCTCGAAATCGACAAAAAAGTTTTTACTGTCGACCAAAATATAGCCGCCGCAGGAGCTTCGGCAAGCGAAGTACTCGAAAACATACCATCGGTAACTGTCGATGGCGAAGGCAATGTATCGTTGCGCAACAATGCCAGCGTCGAAGTTTGGATAAACGGCAAACCTTCGGGGCTAACAGTTGAAAATAGAGCACAAATTCTACAACAAATGCCCGCCGAAAGTATACAAGAAATCGAAATTATTACCAATCCCTCGGCACGTTTCAACCCCGAAGGCACAGCAGGTATCATTAATATTGTACTCAAAAAAAACCGCCGTGGAGGCTATTATGGTAGTGTGTCGGCAGGCTTAATGCAAAGTAAAGGTCGTGTACCAGGCTACAACACGGGCGTAAACATAAACTACAGCAGCGGCAAACTCGATGCTTATGCCAATGTTGGTTTTCGCTCGATGAATTTTGAGGGCGGCGCCGAAACTTTACGCTATGGCCTCAACGCCAACAACGATACCGTATCGCTTTTAAAATCGAACAGCACTTTCCCTCGTGGTTTTTACGGACTTTTTGGTCGCGTTGGGCTCGACTATCGCCTCACCGACAAAAACACCTTAGGATTTTCGGGCTTTGGTATGGCGGGCAGTGGCTACTCGGGTAGCAATATCAACTATGTAGCGCAAAACTTTGCCAACAATACTACACGCAATTACAGCCGCGAAAATGTTGGCTCGGGCACACGTCCAAGCATAAATGCAAGCATCGACCACAAGTACGAAATCGACAAAAAAGGCTCGAACCTAATGACAAGTTTGAGCTACTCGACACACGAACGCACAAGCGATGAACGCATTAAACAAACCGAAAACAACACTGTAAAACAAGACATTACGCAATCGTTTAAAGGTGGTAACCGCGAGATACAATTAAAAATTGACTACGCCCAATATCTTGCCAATGGCGCAAAAATTGAAACTGGATGGCAATCGACCGACCAGTTGCGCTCGAGCCCAACAATTACATACGACGAAATGCAAACGCCACGCACAATTATTACGGCATTGTACAACAAATTCGATTATACTGAGCAAATACATGCTGCCTATGGTACTTATGGTCAGAAATTTGGCAAGTTAAGTCTTCAAGGTGGTTTGCGTGCCGAATATTTCACGCGCGAATGGACCAATGAGTTTTATGTTGGCAACAACATTACAACAAGCAAAAGTAACTATGAGCCACGTTTCGAGCTATTTCCGAGCGCTTTTGTTTCGTACACTTTGCCCAACAAAAACGAGTTGCAACTCAACTACTCACGCCGCATCAATCGCCCACGTGGACGTAGCATTAACCCAACACGTGATGTTTCGGACTCGACCAGCATTTCGTTTGGTAACCCCGATTTGTTGCCCGAAATTACTTCGGCATTCGAACTCAACTACCTCAAAACATGGGACAACCATTCATTATCGGGGTCCGTGTATCACCGTTTTACCGACGATGTAATTCAGGATGTGCGCTTTATGAACAATGGCATATTGGAAAACACTTCGATGAATGTTACAAAATCGAACAACACAGGCTTGGAATTGGTGGCAAAAAACAGGGTTTTGAAAGTTGTCAATCTCACCTCGTCGCTCAACCTGTACTACAACCAACTCGAAGCAGCCAAATACATAAGCATTTACGACTCCAATGTTATAACCGATATTCCAGCGCAAGAAATGTTTAGTTGGAATGCGCGTGTGATGGCCAATGTTATTTTAGGTAGAAATACTACTGCGCAAATTTCGGGCGATTACTCTGCACCACGCCTCATTGCGCAAGGAAAACAGTCGTCGTCGTATGCCATCGACCTAGGGTTGCGTCAAACATTCTTTGATCGTAATTTGAGTTTAAATTTCATGGTACGCGACCTTTTGGATTCGCGTCGCAGAAGCACCATTACTTCGGGCACAGGCTTTTATCAAACTAGCGACACCTACTTCAACGGGCGCATGCTTGGCCTCACCGCCACCTACAATTTTGGTAACATGAAACCAAAACGCAACAACCGCAACAACGATCAAAACATGAATATGGACATGAATATGGATTGAAAAATCAAGGTTAATTTATATGAAAAATCCCCTGCCGAAAGAAGAAGCTTTTGGGCAGGGGATTGTTGTATA
>CAZEVV010000306.1:0-2555 GCA_964515675.1 uncultured Paludibacter sp.
AAATGAGTAGTTTTCGCTGTGAGTGCAACTCAGAGATTGGCGTTTGCTTGCAAACACTATCTAATCATTTTTAAACGAGTAGTTTTGTCATTATCCACAATTTGCAATATGCAATTTTGTGCATTCGAAATTACCAAACGGTTAATGTTGGCTGTATAAGCACCAATGCGCACGCCATTTAATGCAAATGCTGTAACTTTGGCATTGCTGCTCAAATTTTCGACAACAATATCATTATTGCTAAAATAAGCATATGTTTTTGCACTGTATTCCATATTTTCGCTACTTGTAATGTCGGTCGCTAAAACTGCTTCACTCAATGTACCCGATTCGGCCACGGCTATAACTTTGTATTCGGCCATATTGTCGAATTGCGCATCGGTATAAGTAGCAGATGTTGTGAAATGTACCGCCACATTGTTTTTGATAACAATATACGAGATGGCATAATCCACCACATCCCAACTGATAGTACTTGTTGCTTTGCGTACATTGGTTGGATTGGCTGTTTTTTCGACAAGCGGTGTTGGGTCCCAACTGTCATTGCCGCTCAACACATTGCTGCGGGTGTATTGTGCTGCTTGCACATCGGTAAGCACTGTTTGGTGACCAGTAGTTGTTACACCGCCACTTGTAGTGAACGAGCTGCGACGATTGCTTACATCTACCGCTTGGCCACTGGCTGTCATGCTGTTGTATTCGGCAAACAATGCAGGTGCAACGCTCATATTTGTCCAACCTTGTGCTGCGGGCAAAATATTCATGCGTGTATTTAAAAATACTGCACGTGGGCTATTTTGCCATGGGCGACCCAACAGATAATTGTTGTTTTGTGTTGCAGCGTCGCCATCGATGGTACAGCTGCTAAACACATAACCCCATTGTAGCGAACCGCCTGTGTTGGGAGCAACTATTACATTACCACCACTGCGGGCTTCGTTGTACAACAAGCAAGTTTCGAAAAACACATCGCCACCACCAAAAATATAATCTACCGTACCGTGAATATCGCTATTGAGGTACCACTGACGACCTGAGCCTGTGAGGTGCGTGTCCTGATATCCTGTGAGTTTAATATTGTTGAAAGTACAGCGGTCGCCATAAGTTTTAAGCGCCACGGCTTGTCCGGCCGACACACCTGCTGTATTGCGCACGGTTACGTTTTCCATATACACATTGTTGGCCATTAACTCCAATGTCTGACAAGTGCTTGTGCTGTAAGTTACGCCACCTTCCACCAAACCACTGAAACGGCTACCGGTAATTATCACATTGTCGCGACTCTGACCAATGATATGTACATTGGGCTTGTTGGATGGTAAAGAAGCATATTCGGCATAAACGCCATTTTTAATAAAAATGAGGAATGGTGTTGCATTGTTTACCGGCACTGCACTGAAAGCCGATTGTATTGTGGTGCCATCGCCGCTACCATCTTGCGCCACTACAAAATCGAATGTTTTTGCCAATGGCTGCGGGCGATTCATGGTGCGGAACTGAATGCTAGTGCCTGCAAATGGGTTGCCAGCCATATCGGTTAAAGCGCCAGCAGGTACTACAAAAGTATAATCGGTATTGTAAGCAAGTTTTGAGTATGCGAAAGTAACTGTTTTTGAGCCAAACGATGGCGTAAGTGTAACACCATTCAAGGTGCAAGCGCCAGTACCAAGTTTTACGCGTTCGTCGAAAGTGAGTGTAATAGAGCCATTGGCCGAAGCATTGTTGGCATTATTAGCAGGCACAGTCGATAGCAAAACCGGTGCATCGTTGTCAACCACTGGCAATTTGTCGGCATATACATAAATATTGGTCAATGCCATGCCATCGTTATCAACGCTATTGCCCAAAATTGTACTTGTAACATCGGCAATCCAGCGAATGTACACGCGCGATTGGTTTTCGGCAGCCGTTGGCAATATCGCATCAAGATTTACCCAGCCCGAATTGTACGCTGTTGTTATATCAGCACTTGCAAGGTCGGTGAAATCGGTACCATTGAGCGAATATTGCATTTTTTGCACCGAATAAACCTGATAATTACCACCCACCATCGATTTAACATTGATATTGTTGTAACCTTCGGTTGAGAAACTAGCCTGAAAATAGCGACGTGATGTGGCAAAGTTAGCACCAGCAGTCCAAATGCGTACACAAGGGTAAGAGGGCGTAAAGCTACCAGCATTTGCTAGCCAGTTTACTGCATTGCCATTGGGTTCGTGCAACGATATTGTTCCCATATTGGCACTTTCGGCATAAAAATCGCCACTGCGACCGCTGCGAGGTTCCTGCACTTTAAAATCCCAGCCTACGATAAACGGACGCTCGTCGAAAGTTGCAGTAAAGCTTTTGTTTTCGTTCACAACAACAATGCGTGTAAGTTCAGTAGTATTGTCTTCCCAATTCAAGAAATTGGTCACCGCATTGGGCACAACGGTCATATTTACAACTGTTCCCGCTTCGTATTTTCCATCCACCGGTGCAGGCGTTAGTTGCACGCGTCCCCATGCGCTGCCCTGTACATCAATCGTGTAAGTGTAAGTAGTGATAGGGTCGAA
>CAZEVV010000307.1:0-2518 GCA_964515675.1 uncultured Paludibacter sp.
ATATGAAAAATCCCCTGCCGAAAGAAGAAGCTTTTGGGCAGGGGATTGTTGTATAAATAAGATTGTGATTTTCCTCCTTTTAACGCTTAATCAACACCATGCGTGCTTTGTAGGCTTCGTTGAGCTTGTTGCGAAAAGTTACAAAATCGGGGTACTTGCTGGGCGGCCATTGACCGGCATAAACTTCGAGACTTTGCTTTACAAAAACCACATTGCCTTGCTGCGAAATTTCGCTTTTGAAACGGCCAAATTCGCTTTCTAAATTCATAGAGGCGGCTATACTCTCGAGGGCAAAACCCTCGGGAATTTGAATCTCAAAACTATCGGTTTCCATATATGCATTGTACTGCACAATGTCGTACACCCGCTGCTTAATGGCCATATTAGCACTTTGCTTGCCAAAAGCATTGAGCGGAACAAAAAGACGCGTGCCTGTGCGTGTACCGTAACTATTGGTTGTCCACTCATAATTAATTTGCAATGTTGGCGATGTGTTTTTTTGTTCGTCGAAACTCAATTTTGATACAGCAACTTGCGGCAAAGCAATGTCGGTGCGCAAAAAATCGTTTTGTTCGTTGGGCTTTAGCAAAGTAAATTGCATGTTGTTTTCGTAATCTTTATTGCGAAAAAACTTTGTCGATGTTACCACAGCACTCCCATCGGGTGCTATGCGCACAAGCGAATGATTGTTTTCGATATTTTGGGTGTAACAATAACTTGTTGTTTTTTGCATTACGCCGCCTGCAGGCGTTACCAACAATACATCGTTGCCAGCAATGCCTTTGTGCACATAGCCAAAAGGAATTTTCGGATTGGTACACTCCAACCACAAAGTGTCGCCAGGCAATGGCACTTGCAAAATGGCATGGTTAAACTGATTGAAATTGGCATAGTTTGGAAAAACCGTTTTCTGATAATTATCCGAAGCAATAACACAATACACCGACGGAATACCCACAACATCGAGCATAGCTTTCATGTAATTCGAAAGCGCTTTGCAATCGCCAAAACCTGTTTTATACACTTCGGTGGCCGACATAGGCCTAAAACCACCAATACCCAACTGAATACTAACATATCGGGTGGTTTTGCCCAAATAATCGTAAAGCACCTTTAGCTTTTCGCGGTCGGTATCTACATCGGCTACCAAGGCTTTTACTTTCGATACTGCTTCGGGGGGTAATTGCTGCCTATCTTTGCTAATGTCGTACACCCATTTTCCAAGGCTTTCCCAACTATCAATCGCTGTGTTTTCGCCATCGTAAATGGTGTTTGCAGGTCGCATATATATTCGTTTGATAATGTCGAAAGTGCTAGGCATATAATCTTCCATTTCGATGGCTTTTAAAGCACCCATTTCCCAGCGATACAACTTTTGTTTGGCTGTTTCGGTAATTGTTGGCGACAAATTGGTGTTTACAGCATGCAGCAAAACAACAGCTTCTTTGGGTGTTTGCAAGTCGTAGCTAGCACTTTCAACCGACTGATTACTCATGCCAAGCGGTACAAACATGGGAAACGACAAAAAACCTCTGCTATAATCCATTTCGTATTCGTACATTACGCTGTAGGGCATAACAGGACTCACACATTTCATAAAATAGTGCTTCACATCGTCGGCCAAAGTAACAGCATCTGTCATTTCCGAACTACTCAAATCCGACATTTTGAACTTTTTAAGTTGTTTGCCAGCACCATCGTACAAAATTGCTGAAAAGCTTTTTAACTTACGATATTTACTTGCCGAAATATAGCAATCGCCATGCGTACGACCTTTATCGTTGAGTACAGTAATGAGTTTTTGCACTTTGTATGTGCCGCTACTTTCGTTATGCATTACAAACAACTCGTTTTCGTAACGCAAAACCGAATGTGCATTCGTTTTGAGCGAATCGGCTATAGGTGTTGCAGGATTAAAACTTTGTTTTTTGGCAGCAAAAACACCCTCACTCAAAAATAGGCACATACACAACACAAAAAACATAACCTTAGCAACATTCATCTGAATCAAGTATGGGTTTAACACCAACAATCTTTTTATCATATTAACTTATTGTTTATGTAAATATTCAAACTTTTATCAATCAAAATCGTATTTATTTTACTACGAATATTTATTTTACTACTAATATTTCTTTAACTACGAAATAAATTTTTAACCACGAATTAAAACAACGTATTTCACGTAATCGGCTTGCCGCTTGGCTTGCCAAGAATTTCACGAATTTTTTTAGCTACGAACCAACGGTCAGCGTAGCTAATAAGAATTGAATCCTACAAATGAACCGCTGCCGCTCAATTTTGCTGTGCCGCCTCTTAAAGCCCCTTTAGGGGTTTGGGGCAAAACCCTTCAAACCACGAATATACTTTTAACTACGAATATTTATTTTACTACTAATTTTTCTTTAACTACGAATACTTTTAACTACGAATTAAAACCACGAATTTTTCGAATTTCACGAATTTTTTTAGCTACGAACCAACGGTCAGCGTAGCTAATTTAAACGTATTTCACGAA
>CAZEVV010000308.1:0-2512 GCA_964515675.1 uncultured Paludibacter sp.
TTACTCAGCACTTCAAAAAGTACTTTGTTTGGTGTTTCATGCAACATTGCATATTGAAAAAAATATGTTTTTCGCAATAAAACAGTAAAATTATTGCGAATAAATTATGAATATCGCTCTACAACACCTCTCCCGATAGAAATCGGGACAAGCAGGGGTTGGGGGTAAGTTATTAAAAATAAAAGGCTGCAAATAATTAAATTTGCAGCCTAATGTTTATTTTCAATTACGAAATCTTTTCTATTTCTTCTTGAAGGTCTATTTCAATTCCTTTTTTATCATAAAATTTATATTGCAAAAATCCTAATTTTTGCGAAGCAATAATTTTGCAACCTTTCGAATACTTCATTTTCCACTGTAATTTTTGCGATAGCAAGCCTTTCGATATGTAAGCGTCGACATATGGGTGCAAATGCAAAACAAAGTCTTTTACGCCTAGCTTGTTCACTAGGAAGTCGATTTTGCTTTCGAGTTGGTCGGTGAATAAAATCGAAGGTTTTGTATGTCCTGTGCCATAGCATGTTGGGCATTTCTCTTCGATGTCGATATCCATTACCGGACGCACCCTCTGGCGTGTCATTTGCATTAAGCCAAATTTGCTCAATGGCAAGATATTGTGTTTTGCTCTGTCGTTCGACATGGCTTCGCGCATGCGTTCGAAAAGTTTTTGGCGGTTTTCGTTTTCGTGCATATCAATAAAGTCGATAACAATAATACCGCCCATATCGCGCAAGCGCAATTGTCGTGCTATTTCGTCGGCCGCTGCCAAGTTCACCTCCAATGCATTGCCTTCTTGTCCGCCGCCTGCTTTCGATCGGTTGCCACTATTCACATCTATCACATGCAGTGCTTCGGTGTGTTCAATAATGAGGTATGCACCGCTTTTAAACGAAACTGTTTTGCCAAAGCCCGATTTTATTTGCTTCGTAATGCCAAAACTATCAAAAATGAGCGCTTCGTCTTTGTACAGCTTTACAATATCTTTTCTATCGGGGGCTATAAGCTCCACATAATCTTTTACTTCGTTGAAAACGAGCGGGTCGTTCACGAAAATGTTTTTAAAACTTGGGCTGAAAATATCTCTAATAATTCCAACCGTGCGACCAAGTTCCTCCAAAATAAGGCTTACACCTTTCGATTGTTGAACTTTGACTAAACTTTCTTCCCATCGTTTGACAAGTATTTTCAACTCGTTGTCGAGCTCAGCAACTCTTTTCTCTTCGGCCACAGTGCGTACTATTACGCCAAAGCCTTTTGGCTTGATGCTCTGAATGAGTTGTTTAAGTCTTTGGCGTTCTTCTTCGGTCTTAATTTTTTGCGACACCGACACTTTGTCGGCGAAAGGTATAAGTACCAAGAATCGGCCTGCGATAGATATTTCGGCTGTTAACCGTGGGCCTTTGGTTGATATGGGTTCTTTTGCTATTTGAACCAATATGTCCTGGCCGGTTTTAAGGACATCGTTAATCGAGCCATTTTTTTCAATTTCGGGCTGTAGCCTTACTTTATGTATGGGAAGTGGTGCTTTTTTGCGGTCGCTAAGCACCTGTGTCGAAAACTGATAAAGGGTGTTGAAATTTGAACCTAAATCAAGATAATGTAGAAAAGCGTCTTTTTCGTATCCGACATCTACAAATGCTGCATTCAAACCAGGCATTATTTTTTTTACTTTGCCAAGGTATATGTTACCTACAGCAAATTGCTCTTCGCGGCTTTCGCGGTTGAGCTCTACCAATCGTTTGTTTTCGAGCAGCGCTATAGTTATCTCAGATGCTTGTGCATCAACTACTAATTCGCTATTCACATTCATTTTTATTTAAAGGTTATTAAATACAAAAACAAACTTTAAGCCGAAAGGCTCAAAAGTTTGTTTTTTGTGCTAGTAAAAACTACTCACAATTAAAAAGATTTTATTTCTTTTTATGTCTGTTTTTTCTTAGTCTTTTTTTACGCTTGTGCGTAGCCATTTTATGTCTTTTTCTTTTTTTACCGCTTGGCATGTTTCTATATTTTAAATGATTATAAAAAAATTATTTTACTACACTAACAAATGTTTTTGCAGGTTTAAACGAAGGAATGTTGTGTGCAGGGATAATAATAGTAGTGTTTTTCGAAATGTTACGAGCAGTTTTTTCGGCACGTTGTTTAATAACGAAGCTACCGAAACCTCTTAAATATACATTTTCGTTTTTTGCTAAAGAATCTTTCACTGTTTCCATGAATGCTTCTACTACACTTAAAACAGCAGTTTTCTCAATACCTGTGTTTTTCGCAATCTCGTTTACGATATCTGCTTTAGTCATCTTTGTAATTTTTAATAAGTTGTTAATTATATTTTTTTATTTGAATTCTTTTTTGAAATTGACTGCAAATATATTGCTTTTATTCTGATTAAAAAACATTTGCGATGTTTTTTTTTCAAAAAAAATAGTTTATGCCCGTTTTTTTAGTTTCCTGCGAGTATTTTTTCAATTTCTTTCTTCGATAAATTGCGCCCTACAATAACACCTTG
>CAZEVV010000309.1:0-2504 GCA_964515675.1 uncultured Paludibacter sp.
AGCTATTCATGGTGTTGATAATAGGCAAACCAGCGCCTACATTGGTTTCGAATAGAAATTTTACGCCACGGCGGCGCGCTGTTTCTTTCAGTTTGCAGTAGTTTTCGTATTCCGACGAGGCAGCTACTTTGTTGGCCGTAACTACCGATATATTGTTTTCGAGCAATTCCTGATAAATGCCTGCCACAGCTTCGTTGGCTGTACAATCAACCACTACCGAGTTAAAAATATTCATACCTTTAATTTCGGCGGCAATGTTTTCGGCGCTAGCATTCATTCCTTCGGCAAAAAGTTGCTCGCGGTAGTTTTCGAGTGCAATGCCATTACGACTAAACAGCATTTTTTTGCTCGAAGCAATGCCTACAACACGCAGTTTAAGTCCGTTTTTCGACATTAAATAGGGCTGTTGTTTGTGTATTTGCTCCAACAAATTGCTACCCACAGTACCTATGCCAATCACAAAAAGGTTAAGCACCTGGTAGTCCGACAAGAAAAACGAGTCGTGAATAACATTCAAAGCTTTGCGTAGCGATTTGCGGTCGGTAACAAACGAAATATTCGTTTCCGACGCACCTTGTGCACATGCCACAACATTGATACCATTGCGCCCCAAAGTGCCAAACAGTTTACCTGCAATGCCTGGTGTGCGTTTCATGTTGTCGCCCACAATAGCTACGGTTGCAAGATCGTCTTCCGAAAATATATTGTCGATTTCGCCTTGTGCAATTTCGGCTTTAAACTCTTTGCGTAGCACATCAACTGCCAGTGCACTATCGGCATTGCGCACACCTATCGATGTTGTGTTTTCCGACGAAGCCTGCGATACCAAGAAAACCGAAATGCCATTTTCGGCTAATGCTTTAAAAATGCGGTAGTTAACGCCAATAACGCCCACCATGCCAAGGCCTTGTATGGTAATGAGCGATGTATCGTTGATCGACGAAATACCTTTGATGGCTTTTTGCCCCTTGTCGGCAGTTTGTTGCGATATAAATGTACCCGCAGCGTCGGGATTAAAGGTGTTTTTAATTTTCACAGGTATGTTTTTATGAAAAACCGGGAAAATAGTAGGCGGATAAATAACCTTTGCACCAAAGTTACAAAGCTCCATTGCCTCGCTAAAGCTTAGTTTTTCAATCACATAAGTGTTGCTAATAATGCGCGGGTCGGCAGTCATAAAGCCGTCCACGTCGGTCCAAATTTCGAGTTGCGACGCATCCATAGCAGCAGCTATTATGGCCGCAGTATAATCCGAGCCACCACGTCCGAGATTTGTTATATAATTTGTATTGCTATCGGTCGATATAAATCCGCCACACACCAAAGTATGCGACATATTGTCGAAATTGGCTTTTATGAGTGCATTTGTTTTGTCGAAATCAACCACATGTTTGTCGAACTGATTGACAGTTTTGATAAAATCGCGTGCATCGATATGTGCAGCCCCCTCAATTGTGTTGGCAATAATAATCGACGAAATAGCCTCGCCATAACTCACAATCGTGTCGTTGATGCGCGGCGAAATATCTTTTATCAAAAAAACACCTCTTAAAATGTTCGATAAATCGTTGAGCTGTTCCTTTACAATTTGTAGCACCTTGCTTCTTTTTTCGCGCAGCACCACAGCTTCAATTACTTCAATATGCCTGAAAAGCAAGTTTTGATACTCCTTTATATAGTTATCGTCGCCTTTCGATGCCATTTCGGCAACCCTATACAACTGGTCGGTAACCCCCGAAAATGCCGATACAACAACTACTGTCGATTCCGATTGTGCCTCTACAATTTTTTTTACATTCAAAATTCCCTCAACGGAACCTACGGATGTTCCGCCAAATTTTACTACCTTCATGCGAGTATTTTTTTTAGTTTTTTTCGTTGCCTATGTTGTTGGTTGTTTTTGCCAAGCAACATTGCTATTTATATAAAGAAAAGTTATGTTTTTGAATTTTTATTTCAAAAAAAGCTCAAAAGCCTTTTGCGACTGCAATATTAACGATTTTTCGCCACATAATCACTCATTTTATTTCAAAATACAAAAAACAGTTGCAAATTTCGGAAAAATGTCTTACTTTTGCAGCGCTTTTCACGAAAAGCATATGTTGGTCCAGTAGCTCAGCTGGATAGAGCAACGCCCTTCTAAGGCGTGGGCCAGGGGTTCGAATCCCTTCTGGATCACAATATAGTTTGATTATCAAACAGTTACAAGCAAAAAGGACTAAAAAAGGGACTCAAACCTTATTTTAGTCCTTATTTTTTTCCATTGTTTCAGTACTTTTTAAAGTCCCTATTTTTATAAAAATAATGTTCGCTTAATGCTTTTTAGTCCTTTTTTTAGTCCCTATTTAGTTTAATCAATTGATAATCAGTTTTAAATGTAGTCCTATATGGACTTATTGGCATTTTTAGCACAAAAAAAAAGCCGCTCCAAAATTTATTGAAAACTTTTTTCTTTATTTATAAATAATTTTTTATTTAATTTTCTATGTTCAAATTTTCTTTTT
>CAZEVV010000310.1:0-2500 GCA_964515675.1 uncultured Paludibacter sp.
TATTCTTATGCACTTTCGGCTGTATCTCCCATGCCCGAGAAAAAATAATCTTTGCAGAACACATTAAATGTTCCATCATTCGATTTTTCGATTATGGCGTTTATCTTTTTCATTTTAGTAAAAAAATATTTTAAATTCATTTCTTTTTTAATTCCACCTTGATACTATTTTTTTTTTTTGAATAAATATACAAACGATTTTGTGTGAAATTTGATATTTTATTTAACGGATTGATTTTTAATTAGTCATAGCGTAATTTTGTGCTACAAAATTACACAAAGTTCCACAAAAATCGACAAATTTTCACCAAGAAAAATACACACATAATAAAATTATATTATTAGGCATTTTTCCTCTTAATTCGAATTCGATATGCTATATTTGTACTTTCAAAAAAAATACTTCTCTCAGCATGCAAACAACCCAAATAATTCATTTTGTCGAGCACGAATTGTTGCTATACCCGCAATCGCGCCTCATCGATTTGTACAAAAATCTTTTTCAGGATGCTTTTGGCCCCGGGCATTTGATAAACGACAGAGCAAAAGCCGAGGAATATTTACAGTGGGAATTGGCGCAACAGGATTATTGCGATACAAAAGCTTTTCATGTTTTGGGAATGGAGAATGAATTTTACCGTGTAAATCTTTTACTTATAAAACAAGGCATTGTAAGCATCGACCAAATGATTGATGGCATGCAGCGAAGTGCTTTGCTTGCGCGCAATCCAACTATCGCGCAATGGCGTGTGGAGTGGGAGAGGGTGGCTGCTATTATTTTGCAATTGGCTCCCACTTTGCCACATTACGAAGCCGATTTAGCATTTATACAAAACCTACTCGACAGCCACAAAGTTATGCTGCATCATAGTGCGCATTATGTCGAAAATTATCATCCACACTACCGCGTCATACACAAAACAATTGTTGAGGAATGGGGCATTTTATCAAAAATAAATTAGGAATTTCAGAAAAACACCAAGCATGCCGGTGCTGCTATGCCTTCAATCTTCATTATCGGCGCCGAAAGTTTTCCGCTTTCAATGTCGCGCGGCATAACTACTATGTTGGCACTTCGCATATTGGCTACAAATAGGTATTTGCCATCGGGGCTAATGTTGAAATTGCGTGGGTGAATGCCTTCGGTCGAAACTTCGTGCACATATTGTAAATTGCCATTGCGCAAAACTTTAAACACCGAAATAGTGTTGGCCGAGCCACGATTGCTGGCATATACAAATTTTTGGTCGGTCGAAAGTGTAATTTGCGCTGCACCATTTTCGGTAGCAGGCATTTGGTTGATGTTTATTTTGCTTTGCAGCACCAATTTGCCTTTTTTGTAACTCATTGTGCTTATGCTAGCATCTAGCTCGTGCAGCAAATATATGTGTTTGCTTTTGGGGCGAAATGCTGCATGTCGCGGGCCGCCGCCAGCGTGCATTTTCAAGCTGTCGGATAGTGCGAGTGGTGCTTTGTTTTTGGGTTTGTAGGCGTACAAATGCAGCATATCGGTGCCCAGGTCGGCCACGCTCAAAAACTTGCCACAAGGCGAAAAAAGAGCTTGATGCGCATAGGGTTGTTTTTGGCGTGTGGGGTGTATGCTCGCGCCTTTGTAAGTTATGTGTTGCACCGCCTCGCTCAAACTGCCATCGCTGTTGCGGGCAAATACGCTCATGCTGCCACCACTATAATTTGCTACGGCCACATGATGCGGTGTGCAGCTCACAAAACAGGCACCTCTGCCCAATGTGCTTTGTGTGTTGCGTTTTTCGAGCTTAGGGTTGGCACTATCAAAGCTAAATGCAGTAACTGTACCTTCGCCAGCCTCGCCAATGGCATAAACGAATTGTTGTTTTTCGTCGATGGCTAAAAACGATGGATTGATAAGGTTGTTGTTGAGGGCTACAACTTTGTATTTCAGCGAATTTATATCGATGTTTAAATAATGAATACCTTCTTTTTGATTGTTGGTATATCCGCCCACAAGCAAGCGGTACTGTTGCGTGTATAAAGTTGCTATCGATAGCATGATAAATAATATTGAAAATGATTTGCGCATATTTTTATATAATTAGATTTCAAATATAAGTAATTTTTATCAGATTAACCCTTTGCAAATAAAACTTTAGTCCTCTTTAATATACCTGAAGACCAAAAAATAGAACAACACAGATGCGCACAACGTAGTACTCGTCCTGCTAAGGTTTTGTACTTCCCTGCTAGATTTTTTTGCCTTCTAGCTGTTTTTTTTTGATTCCCCAATAGTTTTTTTTTGATTCCCCGATAAAAATTTCGAATTCCTGCTGACATTTTGTGCGTTCCTGCTGGTGTTTGGGCTTCCCTGCGGCGTTTTTTTTGTCATTTTGCTACTGTTTTTGCCTTCCTGCGCCAGTTGAATGCCTCCCTGCTAGAGTTTTGGGTCGTCCTGCTCAGCAGGATGGCCCAATCTCTAGCAGGGAGGGTTATTGTTAAGCAGGGAGGGTTATTATTAAGCAGGAAGC
>CAZEVV010000311.1:0-2494 GCA_964515675.1 uncultured Paludibacter sp.
ATTATCGACAAATTGTTTGAACATTCTAATTAATATTTCGTGGCTCGATGGCAAAACTACACGTGCAATTTTCGTCATGCCGAGTTTGCTTTTGGCAAAAGGCACA
This sequence comes from uncultured Paludibacter sp., assembly GCA_964515675.1. Lineage (GTDB taxonomy): Bacteria > Bacteroidota > Bacteroidia > Bacteroidales > Paludibacteraceae > Paludibacter. Next base: position 107 of record CAZEVV010000311.1, read on the forward strand.
ATATCGTAATCTTGGTCATAAGCCGTTTCGAGATTTTCGTTCACAAATGCCAAAGGTGCCAAAAGCACAGCTTCGTTGGCAGGCAGTGTGCGCAGAAAATCCTCGGTATAAGGGCGCGTCCAGGCTATTGGGCCTATTTTCGACTGGTAACAAAGGCTGCATTTAAATCCCGTTTGCTGCGCAATAAGTGCCGTCGAAGTTTCGAGTTTTTGGCAATATTGGTCGCCGCGTTGCACAAATGATTGCGGAATGGCATGGGCACTAAAAACCACATGCGGTTGATCGAAACCAGCATTGGCAGCAGCTTTCACTATCAAATCCGACCAATATTCGACAAAAAGCGGATGGGCAAAATAATCCTCCACAAAGCGTACATTTAAATTTGGATAAATGGCTTTCACTTTGTCTATTGACATTTGCACACTTCCTGTTGTTGAGTAACTGGCTTGCGGATACATCGAAATAACGCAAATTTCGTCGACAGTTTTTTGTGCCAATTCAATTAATTTTGGCTCGATAAACGGCGCCGAATAGGCATAAACACTCTCTACCTTATAGTTATCGCCAAGCAGGCATTGCAAATCGGTGGCCATGTGCTGCATCGATGTTTGTAATGGTGAGCCACCAATAAGCTCGTATTTTTGCCACGACGACCGATAGCGCAATGTACTAATGAGCGACGAAACAATGACACGCACAAATTTTGGCGCATAAAGTATCGACTTGTCCATAAACATGCTTTTGAGAAAAGTGCGCATTTCGCTCAGCGAATTGGGCGCACCCATATTGGCAAGAAGTATGTATTTCATTTCGTTTTAAATTAAAAATTCAGCCCCCTAACCCCCTATAGGGGGGGATAAGAGTGGGGAATGAAAAATGACTAAATGAGTTTTTATTTATAATCATCACTTTGATTGCCACAAGTTATAATTTAGTCATAATTGTTTCATCTGATTATGTTATCTTAAATACATTCAATTTGATTGTTGTCCGCTAAAAATCATTGGATTCTTCGCTTCGCTCTGAATGACAGCATTATGTGTTGAATTTTCATCTCGAACAAAGTGAGAGATTTCATTTTAGTCATTCATATTTTTTTTACCGTACAACACTAATTCAGTATGCAATTCTTTGTTTTTCTTCTGATTAATTACAAGAATTATCAATACCAAAACATTAAACACAACACCCGTAGCAAACAAAGCATTGTAGCCCCAAGCGTTTGCAACAAAGCCACTTGCACTGGCCACAAGCAAACTACCAATATGTGTAAGCACTATTTGCAAAGTAAAATCGGTTCCTTCGCGGCCTTTGCGCACTTTGTTCATGGCCAGTGTAAAAATACCCACCGTTGCCATGCCGTAAGCCACCCAAACCAAAGCTATGCCCACATACAACAAATGAATACTTGGCGTAGTTTTCGAGATAACAAAGAAATAAACAGTTGCCACAAATGCCAAAGCCCAAAACAAATACAAGGCAATGCGCACACCTGTACGGCGCATAATAAAACCTGCCGCAAAGGATGCCAAAGCAGCTGTCGAAGTACCCATTATGCCCGACATGAAAGCAATTTCGTTCATATCGTAACCCAAATCCACCAACCAAGGTTTTAGCATAGCCATTATGCCTATCAGTCCCGAATAGTAAAAAACCAGCAGCAACAAATGCTGCCACTGATTTTTTTGTTTGAAAAAAGTGAGCAAATCCGTCATTTTCACATTGGGCTTTTGCGTATTTTCGGTCAACAATTTCACGCGCGAAAAATACAAAGGCAGCAAAGCCAAAAGCACCAAAGCAGCCAAAAGCACCAACACATTGAACCAACCAAAATAATGATAAGCCACCAACAAAAAGCCTGTACCAATGAGCGAACCCACAAAACTACCGCCCGACTGCATGCTATTGCCCAAACTCCTTTCGGCCTTACGAAGTGTAAGAATGGCAAAAATATCAACAGCAATATCCTGTGTACCAGCCACAACAAAAGCTACCACCAAAAGCACAACAATGAGTACGAAGTTGGTTTCGAGTTGCAAAAAAGCAATACCGAAAATTACCAGCGCATAGAAAATTTCGGATGCAAAAATCCATTTCCTGAGCTGTTGCGTGCTTCGTGCCCTATTATCGACAAGCGGCGCCCACAAAAATTTGAGTATCCACGGTATTTTCACCAATTGCAAAAGACCTATCGACACCAATGAGTAATTTTCTTGTCGCATGATGATGGGTAACACCGTAGTGAAAAAACTCATAGGTATCGATTGCGCCAAATACAGCGAAAACAATAGCGGAAATTTATGCCAATTCTTTTCTGTCATCAATTAATCAATTATTTAGGCTCTGCTGAAAAACCATTATGTATTTATTTTACTGCAATATATCGTA
>CAZEVV010000312.1:0-2493 GCA_964515675.1 uncultured Paludibacter sp.
ACATGCAGCAGCTTTGGTATTGCAAAAAGAACCCAAAATTCACTCACCCGCTATCATCGAAATGCGCGATGAAATAAAAAAGCTAGTGTTGCAGCACTCCCCTCCATGATTTTTTTGAAAAAAAACATGGTTTTGTGCTGAAGAAATGGGGTTAATCTCAATTTACCTGTTGAAACGTTAATTAATGTAGTCGAAATTGTCTATGTGATTTGCTTAGATGTTGATTATCTGGTGAATAATACGTATATATATATATAATGTTAAAATTGTTGTTGACCTATTGTGTATCTCAAAAAACATCTCTATCTTCGCAATCGTAAGTTTTTTAGCTTATCTAACAACATTTTTTAATCAGCTTGATATTGTTTGCATTTTAACGTAAGCACCATCAACCACAAGTTAATTTTTTTATGATAATTATAATTTGCATTTCAATCTCTTTATTTCTTTTGTATTTGTTGCATGTGAGTGTGTCTAATGTAAACTCTTACCGACAAAATATCTTTTATTTTTATCCCCAAACACTCACATTTAAGCAAAATGTATCCTATCAAATGCTTGTACTATAGGTGTGCTATGCATTGATAGTTGATATGATTGAATTTTATGGTTTGTGTAGCACATACCGCCTTTTTTAAAACCAACACATTTATTTCATTTTAGCAAAAAAAATATATGACTTTTTCAAAACTGTTTTCTTTTATATTAATAATAGGCATAACGGCTTCGTGTAGTAATGCCAACAAAGCCCGCAACGAATTAGAGCAACTCATAGTGGAGTGGACTGGCAAAGAGATAGCTCTACCCGCCCAGCTTAACCCCAGTATTTATGGCGTTGATACGGTTTTGACTTCCTCACCATCTACGCCCCACACAGTGATGCTTTATGTCGATTCGATAGGGTGTGTGAGCTGCAAGTTACGTTTGGCCGCGTGGCGACAGTTGATACACGAAGCGCGCGACTCGCTCGATGGCAAGTTGTCGTTTATATTTGTTTTTCAGCCTAAAAACGTGCGCGATTTGGTGATCAGTCTTCGCCGCGAATCGTTCGATTATCCAGTGTATATCGACCAACAAAATTTATTACACAAAACATACAACTTTCCTGCGAACGATAATTTTCATTGCTTCTTGCTCGATAATAACAAACGTGTTGTTGCCATAGGCAACCCCACCATCAATCCAAAAATATGGACTTTGTACAAGCAAATTGTACGTGGGCAAATGCCAGTTGAAAACGCAACAGCTGATGCTGATGCCGAAGTAGATTTACTTAATAATAAGATTGACATTGGCAAAATAGCCTGTAAAGCAACACACAACGTTCAATTTTCTATCCGTAATAGTGGCAAAAATGCTTTGGTATTGAGCCATACCACAGCATCTTGTGGCTGCACTAATGTGGCGCACACAAAGCATCCCATTGCCGCTGGCGATACAGCTTATGTAGATGTGAAACTCACAATGGATAAGCCGGGCGTGTTTACAAAATCGGTGCAGGTGTATGGTAATTTCAAACAACAAATGCTTACATTACACATTGTTGGCGAAGCATTCTGATTTCAAGTCTGTTAGCCAAAAATTTCCCATTAAAGATTAAAAAATATGTTTGCGCAACATACAATAAAAACAATGTTTAACCCCCGATAGATGCAAAAAGGGGACGAATACCGATTGTCAACTCTCAGCAAAGTGTCCGACAATAGTTCGCCCCCTAACACACACATCTATCATTAAAAAAACGACAGAAAAATATGCCGTACAAAAATACAGAATAAATCCCAATACACAATGGGTGTATGCTATGGAAGAGTAGTAATTAGCATAATTTCAATTAGAAATTCAATATCATTTTTTTTGAATTTCACTTTCAATTATTTCATTTAAATTTTAAAAAACAAGAAAATAAATATCTTATGAAAACAAAAATTTTCGGCCTTGTAGCCATAGTATGCATAGCCTTTGCGGCAAGTTTTATAACCAACCAAGTATCAAAATCGTCATCAGCCCTCAGCATGGTAGCTGCGGCTAATGTGGAGGCGTTGGCGGTTGATGATAAAGACAATCAGCCTGGTGATGTAGACTTTCCATGGCTGTGTGCGCATGTGAATCCAGAACATTGTATAACTGATGGTGACATGAGTTTTAAAGGAACTCGAGTTTGGTAGATTTTAATGTTGTTTGGAGAATTGACGGAAGTCAATTCTCCTTCAAATAATCCTTTAATAATAGATTATATGTTTCTAAAAGTGAATATTATCGTTTCAGTTTTTGCATTGAGCTTGCTGTTTACAACATCTTGCAAAAAAATCCAGAAAGTTTCTCCGACCTTTTCGATGAAGGTGTTTCGTTGCGGCATAAGGTAGTGCCTATTAAAGGAAAGCATGTTTACCATCAGGTGTTTGCATTGTTTTATCATAACAACTGTATTGTAGCATTGGATGGCGACAACAGCACTGCTCTTTCGTTAACCGATTTAGGTACGAATACAAT
>CAZEVV010000313.1:0-1452 GCA_964515675.1 uncultured Paludibacter sp.
GTGGAATGCCATGGAATTTTTGAACGAAGATTTTCCCCAACCTCAAAAAATGCTGAACGACATTCATGCAATGAATGCAAAAATCATCATTTCGATATGGTCGTCGTTTGGCCCACAAACCAAACAATACCGCGAGCTAGACAAATTGGGCGCATTGTTCAATTTCGGCACATGGCCCGAGTCGGGTTTAACATCGTGGCCACCCAATATGGAATATCCTTCGGGTGTGCGCGTTTACGACCCATTCAACCCCAAGGCGCGCGATATTTACTGGAAATATCTGAACAATGGACTTTTCAAGCTGGGCATCGATGGCTGGTGGATGGACTCCACCGAACCCGACCATTTAAGCTTTAAGCCTGAGGATATGAACACAAAAACACATCAAGGCTCGTTCCGAAAAGTGCGCAATGCATTTCCGTTGCTCACTGTGGGTGGCGTTTACGACAATCAGCGTGCTACCACGTCGGATAAACGGGTGTTTATACTCACACGTTCAGCCTTTGCCGGGCAACAACGCTATGGCGCCAACACATGGTCGGGCGATGTAAATGCTTCGTGGGAGAGTTTACGCAACCAAGTGCCAGCCGGGCTCAATTTTTCGATGTGTGGCATTCCGCACTGGAACAGCGATATAGGTGGCTTTTTTGCAGGCGTTTACAATAAATCGTGGAACGATGGCTCAGCATCAAAAAATCCATTGTTTCAGGAATTGTACGTTCGTTGGCTGCAATTTGGTACTTTCAACCCTATGATGCGCTCGCATGGCACCGATTTATCGCGAGAGATTTATCATTTCGGTACAAAAGGCGAAGCGATTTACGATGCCATAGCCGATGCAATTGATTTGAGGTATGCATTATTGCCATATATTTACTCAACTTCGTGGCAGGTTACCAATCATCAATCGAGCTTTATGCGGGCATTGGTAATGGATTTTGCGCACGACAAAAATGTACACGATGTCAACAATCAATTCATGTTTGGCAAATCAATTTTGGTTGCCCCCATTCTAAAAGCATTTTATACACCCGAAAAGGTTGTGAAATCGAACGAAGACACAGGTTGGGAGCGCAATAATACTTCGGACAATAACCTAAATAATGGTATTGCTTTCGATGCAAAACACAGTCACAATGTATATTTACCTTCGGGTTGCGACTGGTTCGACTTCTGGACGAATGAGAAACTTAAAGGCGGACAAGAAATAAGCAAAGCATCAAATATTAGCACCATACCTCTTTATATTAAAGCAGGTACAATTCTACCCTTAGGTCCCAAAGTGCAATTTGCTACCGAAAAAAAATGGGATGCGCTCGAAATTAGAATTTACGAAGGTGCCAATGGCGAATATTGCTTGTATGAAGACGAAAACGACAACTACAATTACGAAAAAGGTATGTATTCAACTATTTTATTATCTCCCAGAGTAAATACTCCATCATTGTAATT
>CAZEVV010000313.1:1462-2467 GCA_964515675.1 uncultured Paludibacter sp.
TTGTGTGGAACGATAGCAAAAAAACATTGACAATAGGCGAACGCAAAGGAACATTTGAGGGCATGCTAACAAACCGTGAATTCAAAATAGTAAAAGTGTCGAAAGACAAAGCTTTTGGATATTCGCCGAGCAATGCCTACGACAAAATAGTGCAATACAACGGTAAAAAAATGACAGTAAAATTATAATCGCAATGAAAAAAAGATTTTTAAAAATTCAGCTTCTTACATCTCTTATTTTGGGGATACAACTTGTAGCACCCGCACAAAGCAAAACTTTGCCGGGCAATCCCATTGTTCAAACCTACTACACAGCCGACCCTGCACCCATGGTGTACGATGGCACTGTGTATGTGTACACTTCGCACGACGAAGACACGACTGTAAGCAACTTCTTCACCATGTACGATTGGCGCTGCTATTCGTCGAAAGATATGGTGAACTGGACCGACCACGGCGCTGTGGCTTCACTCAAAAATTTTAGTTGGCACACCAAAGACAATGGTGCATGGGCGCCACAGTGCATCGAACGCGACGGGAAATTCTACTTTTACGTGCCCATTCATGGCGAAGGTGTTGCTGTTTTGGTGTCCGATTCGCCCACGGGGCCATTTGTTGACCCCATTGGCAAACGCCTGATTGACAGCAATCATATTTGGCAAGACATTGACCCCACGGTAGCCATCGACGACGACGGCCAGGCTTATTTATATTGGGGAAACCCCAGTTTGTGGTATGTAAAGCTAAACAAAGACATGATTTCGTATGACAAAAGCATAGGCGACAATGGCATTGTCTCGATTGAAATGACACCCGAAGCATTTGGTTCGAAGCCCGGACGCGATGGCAGACCAGGCACAACTTACACCGAGGGTCCATGGTTTTACAAACGCAACAATTTATATTATATGATTTATGCTGCCGAAGGAATACCAGAATATATTTCGTACTCGACAGCACCAACAGCCACAGGCCGCTGACAAGAATTTTGCGCTCGGCGCGGTCG
>CAZEVV010000314.1:0-2452 GCA_964515675.1 uncultured Paludibacter sp.
AATTTGGCTATCGAACGATTCGATATGTTCAAAGATCATTTGAATAATGTAAAGCCCCGTTGTGGTTGGTTTAGCGAGTATTATGGTGGCGAGGCGCACGAACAGAAAAAGGCATTTAGCATAAAAAATACTGCCAAGCTCGATGCTATACGTGATGAAATTGATTGTTTGTGTTTGCCCGAAAATGATAAATGTGTAGCACTCACCAGTTTGATATTGGCATTGGATAAAGTTGACAATACTTTGGGACATTATGCGGCCTACCTCACAACTTGGTCGGCACGTTCGCAAAAAGATTTGTTGTTGAAAGTACCCGAGAAATTTGACATTACGCAAGAAAACGAAGTGAGTTGTGGCGATATTTTCGAAATAATAAAGGGTCGCACCTACGATTTGGCTTATTTCGATCCGCCCTATGGGTCGAATAATTTAAAAATGCCCACCAGTAGGGTGCGTTATGGCGCTTATTATCATTTGTGGACAACGATAATAAAAAACGATAAGCCGCAAGTTTTTGGCAAGGCTGCCCGGCGCATCGATACGCGCGACAAAGTGTCGGCATCGGTTTTCGAAGAATATCGTAAAAGCGATGATGGGCAGTTTTTGGCGCTCGAAGCATTAAGAAACTTAATAAAACAAACAAATGCACGTTATATAATGTTATCGTATAGCTCCGATGGGAGAGTTTCGAAAAAAGACATTTTGGATACCATACAGGAATGTGCTCGGCTTAAAGAAATTAAGCTTATCGATTACAAAAAAAATGTAATGAGCAACCTCACTTGGTCCAACGAATGGGTATCTGCCGACGATAAATTGAGCGAATATCTATTTTTAATTGAAAAATAATAAAATCGTTAGGACGATTCGACAATAAAACGAAGTAAAATTTTAAAAAAATAACAAAGCGCTGAAATGATATTTTAGCACAACAAACAAGTATGGAGACTTTTTTAATTAGAGCATTACAATTGATTCTTAGTTTGTCTATTCTCGTATTTTTGCACGAGTTTGGACATTTCTTTTTTGCACGTCTGTTCAAAGTGCGTGTCGATAAATTTTATATGTTTTTCAATCCCAATTTCTCGTTGGTACGCGCCAAAAAAATTAATGGCAAGTGGGAAATTCGTTTTTTAGCCAAAAACGTACCTGCCAACGAGCGCCCAAAAATGGATGCCGATGGCGATGTGGTAGTTGATGCCAAAGGCAAAACGGTGATGGAACAAATTCCATTGTCGGAATTGGCCGATAACGATTGGCGTAAATATCCCGACGCTACCGAGTGGGGGATAGGGTGGTTGCCTTTGGGCGGCTATTGTAAAATTGCGGGCATGGTCGACGAGTCGATGGACCTTACGCAAATGGCCGAAGAACCCAAAGAGTGGGAGTATCGCTCGCGCCCAGTGTGGCAACGTTTGCCCATAATTATTGGTGGCGTGTTGGTGAATTTTATTTTGGCAATGCTTATTTACAGTGCTGTGTTATTCACTTGGGGAAAAGAGTATGTGCCATTCGAAAATGCAAAATATGGCTTGCAATTTTCGCCAACACTTATCGAAAATGGCTTTGTAAATGGCGATAAAATATTGGCTATTAATGGCGAAGCTGTAGAGCAACGAGCCGATTTTGTAGAGAAAGTTTTGCTCGATGGTTCACGTAAAATCACGGTGTTGCGCAATGGCATGTCGGTCGATTTTGAATTGCCTCGAAAAATAGATCAAAAAATTCTAGCAGCCGAAGAAAAAGATTTGGTGAATGTTCGCTATCCTTTTGTGATTGAAGAAGTGGCCGATGGCTCGGCAGCTGCAAAAGCTATGTTGATGTCGGGCGATAGTATTGTAGCTATCAACGGACAATCGGCAACTGTATTTCAGGACGTAGCGGCTATGCTCGATCAGTTACGTGGACAAGTGGTAGTTGTGGGATTTGTGCGCAATGGCGTGGCAATGGAAAAGCAACTTACAATTAGCGATGAGGGAAAATTGGGCGTAACAGTAAAATCGCCTTTTGCATATATTACAACTGACAAAACCGAATATACTTTTGCCGAAGCCATACCCGCAGGCATTGCATTGGGTTGGGAAACACTCACTTCGTATGTGAAGCAATTTAAATTGGTGTTTTCGAAAGAGGGCGCAAAACAATTGGGCGGCTTTGCGAGCATTGGTAAAATGTTTCCGCAAACATGGGATTGGCAAGTGTTTTGGGGCATGACAGCACTTTTGTCGATGATACTTGCATTTATGAACTTTTTGCCCATTCCGGCACTCGATGGCGGACATGTTGTGTTTTTGGTTTACGAAATGATAACTCGCCGCAAACCGAGCGAGAAATTTATGGAGTATGCACAAACATTTGGCTTTTTCTTGCTCATGGCCTTGCTTTTGTTTGCCAACGGAAACGATATTTTTAAAGCATTGTTTAAGTAATTGAATAAAATAGATTTATGGAA
>CAZEVV010000315.1:0-2443 GCA_964515675.1 uncultured Paludibacter sp.
CAACAAAGCAAGCGGACTGTTACGCGAAATAACACTAATATTTGTCATGCTATAGCTATTCATTATTGTATCAAAAAATTTACATTTTGTCAACCCCATGCGAAGCCTACAACAGCACGAGGAATTTTCAATACAAAATAAGGCATAAAGCCCTGCGCACACAATCACCCTTATAAGTTAAAATGCATACCTCAAACATGGTATGAACAGCAACACCTAAAAGAATTTTTTGAAAGCGTTTGAGGTGTTGGTTAATAAGTAATCTCAATTACTTTACTTACGAATGGCTCAAATTCCGATGCGTCGGTTCGACCACTCAGTAGGCAAATAAACACAGAACCAATAAAATCAAAACTTCTTTTTTCGTTTTAATAATTATCAAATAAATGTATTGTTTTATTTAATTTAGCAGTCATTATCTTCGAACTTTATTGTCCAGTCAATTGTCGATAATCGTTCTTTAATTAGAGATAGAGTTTTCAATATATCCTCAGGATTTGGGATGTCTCCATACACTAATTTCTTAAAGTCACCATTATAAGTCAATTTTAAAATATCCCAAACAGTTTCTAATTCGGCAAATATTTTCGCTTCTGTTGGATGATATTGAAGCCATTTATTGTTGTTCTTAAAACTAAACACATCATCGTTTGCAACTTTCAATAGCATTTCTTCGAAATCGTTGGAATTGAAAAAACTCGATAAGTCATTGTCTTGCAACAATAAATGTAGGTCATAAGTGTGTCTAATCTTTTTTGTCAAATCCTCAATTGGATTTTCTGCGTGCGAAAATCTGACTAAACTCATAATTTTTTCACAAATTGTCCGTTCGGGAGCTAAAACTTTGAATTCAAATGGAAACAAGTCATATTCTTTCGCTAATTCCAACTGACCAGTATTTTCCATCATGTCAAAGATAAATGAACGAACTGCTTTAGTTGTATAAGGTTCGTAATAACCTAACCAAGTAGCTTCAACAATAATTACATCTCTAACTTGACCATAGTCACCCTGAAATTCTTTCGAATATGTATGAGCCGTTTTACGGTTCATTCCCATTTTCTGGGTGACTTCTGCAATTTCAACTTCGGGTAATACATTAGAAACCACTTTGCTGATGGTTCGTATTTTTGTTGTCAATTGATTATTTGTTTCTCCTTCTCGTCTCAAAACAACCAAGTCAACATCTTCCGAAAATCGTTGAATCAAATTGAAACATTTCGATAAAGCAGTTCCTCCTTTAAAAATTGTTTCGCTACCAATCGAATTATGAGCTAATGTGTGTAGTGCATAAGTTACCCAATAATCTTTCTCAATGTAAATTGCAGGTATCCCAACCTGGTCTGATGTAAAGCGTACTGCTTGACTGAATAATTGTTTGTTTTCGTGCAATTTCATGCGTTTGTATCATTTTAATATTTGTCGCATGGAACTTCGTTTCATACGATATTCCATTTTTCGGTTGTCGATAATGCTTTGTTCGCTCCCGATAGTTTATATTTAGTAATTGGGTTTAACGATTTCCGTAATAAATCAGAAAACGAATTGTCGCCAATTTCTTCAAAAATTGCTCCCAAAAAAGCCCTTGTTGCAGGTGGATATTTTTGTGACAAACGTACCAAAGTACCTCTGTCTTTTTCTGATAAATCTTTGAGAATTGCAATAAACCGCATACAGGCAGATGAAATACTAGTGTCCGGAATTTTTTTGATATTGCGAATTGCATCCAGTATTTGCAATAATGGAACAGTGTCTTTTGTAATCCTGTTTTTTTGTCGAAGAAACGAGATATTGTATTTGCCTCTTTTGAAATTTGGTCGAATTTCATTTTTTCCAATCTCTATGTTATTACTCACTTGTGTGGTTAAACCAAGTTGGTTGTAAATGCTGAAACCAGTTAAGTAACCAACAATTTTGCGGTCAACTTCCAGTAAGTCTTTTACAATCTCGCGTTGATTGGGTTGTAAGTCGCCAAATACTGTTTTCTCCGACTTGTAATATTTGCCTTTTGAAAGTTTGCTTAATTTCCCTGCAGCCACCATGCGGTTCAGTGCTTTTACAACGGCTTCTTTCTTGTTTACTTCGTTTACAAAGTCCTTATATGTGAACACATATCCATTTGGAAGCCTGTCTATCGTATTTGCAATTGAATCAGTTGTTTTCATATTAAATAATTATTTTGCAAAGATAGTAAATTGTCCAGTTTATTTGATAAAAAACTGGACAAAATAATTCTATTTTTTAAACACTACCGATACCCTCGTTAGGCGTAGACAGTGCCTGCGCCGAGCGACTCATGCTTATTACGCTAGGCTAACTGGGGTTTATTTTCATTCTGAATTGGATTTAAATCGTTTAAACACATAAAATACGATTAATGATATTACCCTTGTAATTAGCAAATAAAAAACCAACAATTTTTCGCAATTAATATTCACCAGTT
>CAZEVV010000316.1:0-2431 GCA_964515675.1 uncultured Paludibacter sp.
GGGGTTGGGGGGCTGCACTAATACAACAACAATAAATATCTATTACATGACAAGATTTAATTTAGTTATCGCAGCCATGCTATTGTTTGCTGGCATACAAGCTCAAAAATCAATGAAAGCAATTTATTTAGACAACAATCAGCCCATCGAAAAAAGGGTTGAGGATGCTCTTTCGCGCATGACATTAGAAGAGAAAGTGGCTATGTGTCACGCGCAATCAAAATTTACTTCGGCAGGTGTACCGCGCTTAGGCATTCCCGAGGTATCGATGAGCGACGGGCCGCATGGTGTGCGCGAAGAAATTGAATGGAACTCGTGGAATGCTGCCAATTGGACCAATGATTCGTGTACGGCATTTCCGGCACTTACTTGTTTGGCTGCTACTTTCAACACTCAATTGGCCTACGACTATGGCATTGCTATTGGCGAAGAGGCGCGATACCGTAGAAAAGATGTGCTCTTAGGCCCTGGCGTAAACATTTACCGCACGCCATTGAACGGAAGAAATTTCGAATACATGGGCGAAGACCCTTGGTTGGCCGCACGCATGGCTGTGCCATATATTAAAGCGGTGCAGGAAAACGGCGTGGCTGCTTGTGTTAAACATTATGCGCTCAACAACCAAGAGTTGTGGCGCGGACATATCGATGTGCACGTGAGCGACAGAGCTTTGCACGAGATATATTTGCCTGCTTTCAAAGCCTCGGTGCAAGAGGGAAATGTATGGTCGATTATGGGCGCATACAACAAATTTCGTGGCGAACATTGTTGTCACAACGATATATTGAACAATAAAATACTGAAAGGCGATTGGAAATTCGATGGTGTAGTAATAACCGATTGGGGTGGCACGCACGATACCAAACAAGCAGCACTCAATGGGCTCGATATTGAAATGGGCAGCTATACCAATGGTTTGACAAGCGAATCGGAATTTGGCTACAACGATTATTATTTGGCTGATGCCTTTTTGGCCATGTTGCGCAGTGGCGAAGTGCCTGTATCGGTTGTCGACGACAAAGCGCGCCGCATTTTGCGTTTGATTTTCCGCACGTCGATGATGAAAGACCGCCCTTATGGCCGCTTTGTGTGTCTCGACCATAGCAATACCGCACGCCGCGTTGCCGAAGAAGGCATTGTAATGCTTAAAAACAACAAAAACTTTTTGCCCATCGTGCCCGGCAAATACAAAAAAATAGCTGTGATAGGCGAAAATGCAACCCGCAGCATGACCGAAGGTGGTGGCTCGTCGACACTGAAAGTGAAATACGAAGTTTCGCCCCTCGAAGGTTTGCAAAAAAGCTATGGCGCCAACAATATCGTTTATGCCAAAGGTTATAGCACAGGGCCATCGGTTTACGGTAGAGTGGTGGAGCCAAAAGAAGACCAACAAAAACTTTTCGACGAAGCCTTGGCTGCTGCACGCAATGCCGAAGTGGTATTCTTTGTGGGTGGACTCAACAAAAATCATGAGCAAGATTGCGAAGCGGGCGACCGTCAAAGCTATAACTTACCATTCAATCAGGACAAACTCATTACCGAAATTCTCAAAGTAAATCCCAACATGGTACTTGTACTCGTAAGCGGAAACGCTGTGGCAATGCCGTGGCTCGACAATGTGCCTGCCATAGTGCAAGCATGGTATTTGGGTTCGGAAAGCGGCAATGCCCTGGCCAATGTTTTAACAGGAAAAGTAAACCCAAGCGGAAAACTACCCTTTACTTTTGGTCACAAACTCAACGATTATGGCGCACATTCGTTCGATGCCCTCTCGTACCCAGGCGACAGCATAAAACAAGTGTACAAAGAAGATATTTTGGTGGGATATCGCTGGTTCGATACCAAAAAAGTAAAACCTTTGTTTGCCTTTGGTCACGGACTTTCGTACAGCACATTCGAATATGGCAAAATGGCAACCGATAAAAAAGTGTATGGCAAAAACGATGTGATAAAACTAAGTTTTACGCTCACCAACAAAAGCAATATCGACGGTGCCGAAGCAGTGCAAGTATATGCTACACAGCTCAAAGCACCCGTACAACGTCCGGCCAAAGAGTTGAAAGCTTTTGATAAAATTGCCCTCAAAGCAGGCGAAACAAAAACCGTAGAGTTGAGGATAAAAGCCAGCGATTTGGCTTATTACAACGACAAAACAGCCCAATGGCAACTCGACACAGCCAATTTCGAACTACACTGCGCCGCCTCGGCCATCGATATTAAAAGTACGGTGAAGATACAGATAAAATAAATAGATTTGAAAATTTGAAAATTTGAAGATTTTTTACACCTCAAAGGTTTGATGCCTTTGAGGTGTTTGTATTTTGCAAACTTATTGAAAACGGATGCATCCAAAATTACCCGCAGCCACTTCGGGTAGCGATGCGTGAGGGATAGAGGCACTCTCTGTCAGCCACAAAGCCACCGCCTGCGG
>CAZEVV010000317.1:0-2430 GCA_964515675.1 uncultured Paludibacter sp.
ACAAAAATACTAATTTTTTCTAACTTTCACAGGAAACCCAGTAGAACCACTATTTACGATTGATCAATTTACGATTTACGATTGGGAAGTCAAACGATTGAAAATTTACGATTGTGGCAGAAATTTGCCTAATTTTCTTTATAGTGTAATTGAATATAGTAAAAATGTTTAAACAACGCTCGTTCCCTCTCCTTCGGAGAGGGTTAGGGAGAGGTGTTTTGAGTTCTGAGTTGTGAAATAATGTGGGAAAAATGTGGGTTGGTGGTGGTTTTGTTTTTTTTGTAGGAATGAATTGTGTATTTTTGTTTTCGTTTGCGATTTTAAAAAAAAAGTAATTGATAGTTATGGCCAAAACAAAATCGGTGTATGTGTGTCAGAATTGTGGTGCCGACTCGCCCAAATGGATAGGTAAATGCCCGTCGTGCGGCGAGTGGAACAGCTATGTGGAGGAGTTGGTGCGCAAGGAGAGTGGCACGAAAGCTGCGGGGCTTGTGTTTGCCGACGAGCGACAAAAACCTGTGAAACTGCACGAAATTGAGTCGCGCGAGGAAACGCGTATCGATACTTCGTGCGACGAGCTGAATAGGGTGCTGGGTGGCGGTTTGGTGCCGGGCTCGCTGGTGCTTATTGGTGGCGAACCGGGCATAGGGAAATCGACACTGGTGCTGCAAGTGGTGCTGAACATGAAGGGGAAACGCACGCTATATGTTTCGGGCGAGGAGAGCGTGCAGCAGCTGAAATTGCGTGCCGAAAGGCTTAGTTTTGGTGAGCCCGACTGCTATATTGTGAGCGAAACGTCGCTTGAACAGATATTTGTGCATATACAAAATACGGCACCCGATGTGGTGATTGTGGACTCGATACAAACGATATCGACCGAAATGGTTGAGTCGTCGCCAGGTTCGGTGTCGCAGGTGCGCGAGTGTGCTGCTGCATTGCTCAAATTTTGCAAAACAAAGGCTATTCCGGTTTTGCTTATTGGGCATATAAACAAAGAAGGTAGCATTGCTGGGCCCAAAGTGTTGGAGCATATTGTGGATACGGTGCTTCAGTTTGAGGGCGACCAACATTATATGTACCGCATTTTGAGGAGCATAAAAAATAGGTTTGGCAGCACGTCGGAAATGGGCATTTTTGAGATGCAACAAAATGGTTTGCGCGAAGTGAGCAATCCGTCGGAGCTACTGCTGTCGCAAAACCACGTGGGACTGAGCGGCGTGGCCATTGCATCGGCCATTGAGGGTGTGCGACCGTTTTTGATTGAGACACAGGCTTTGGTGAGCTCGGCAGCTTATGGCACGCCGCAACGGTCGAGCACGGGTTTCGACCTGCGCCGCCTGAACATGCTGTTGGCGGTATTGGAAAAAAGGGTGGGCTTTAAATTGGGACAAAAGGATGTGTTTTTGAATATTGCTGGCGGACTGAAAGTGAACGACCCTGCCATTGATTTGGCTGTGATATCGGCCATACTGTCGTCGAATGTTGACATAGCCATCGAAAAAAATGTGTGTGTGGCGGGCGAAGTGGGGCTTTCGGGCGAAATACGACCCATCAACCGCATAGAGCAACGGATATTGGAAGCCGAAAAATTGGGTTTCAACAAAATTATTATTCCCGATTTCAATATTCAAGCCCTCAATTTGAAGAAAACGAAGATAGAAATTGTGCAGGTGAAAAAAGTGGAAGAGGCATTTCGTATTTTATTTAAAAAATGAGTAAACCGATAGTTTTGTACGACGACACTTGTAGTTTTTGCAACTTTTGGCTGGCAAAAATAAGGAAGTGGGACAAGGGAAACCAAATTGAAAAATTGGGTTTGGCTACCGATGTGGCGCGCGAAATGATGCTAAACTTCAATATCGACAGTTCGATTGATAGCATTGTGTTTGTGCACAACGAAAAGGTTTTTTATCGTTCGCAAGCGATACTGATGCTTTTGCAAAGCATTGATAAATGGCGCTTTGTGCAATTTGTAATTCGACACATGCCGCTTAAACTTGCCGATGCTGCTTATGATTTTATGGCACGCAATCGTGGCTTGTTTGGGATGGAAAAGAAAAACTGCCCCCTAACCCCCTAGGGGGAACAAAGTAAGCGGGATAGGCTGGAACAATAATAATGAATTTCGCTAGTAAATAGCACGGATTGCAAATCCGCGCTAGCAGAACAAAGAAAGCGGGATAGGTTGGAACAACAATAATGAATTTCGCTAGTAAATAGCACGGATTGCAAATCCGCGCTAGCAGGATTGCAAATCTGCGCTAGCAGAGAATTAAAAATGTAATGTTCGCAATCAAACAACCAAATTATTACGCATAATTTATAAAAATCGCTCAATAACTCCCCATCTTATTCCACTCTCTTATTCCCCTCCCGATAGCCATCGGGACAAGCAGGGGTTAGGGGGCTGGTTTAGGGGTCTGGGGCTAG
>CAZEVV010000318.1:0-2389 GCA_964515675.1 uncultured Paludibacter sp.
TAATGATGTGAAAAGAAAAAGGGGCTTTAGCCCAAACAATAAAATGAGATAGAATTTGAATAGGATTGGCCTCAATAAACAGCGAAGATATACCATTTTGTTAAGCGAAAGCAATAATCACTTCGATGTTATTTTGCAATTAAAAGAAGCTGGATTAATACTAGAACATTCGGCAAGTACCGACGATAATCCTGTTTATATTTTAGAAAGAGAATTGATGAAGGATAACTTTATTGATGAACTTATACAATTATACGGCGATCAAGTTTTGTCGTGGCCTGATACAAAAAACTGAATTCGATCGTACTCGTGTCGAACTTCAAAGTTTAAACCAATGACTCGCCGTAATAAACAACGAAATGGAAAAACGAGGGGCGAAGTTTGTTTAAAATGCATTACTGTTTCAACATGTAGATATTGTGCTGCTTTCGGAGCAAACTGACCACGTTCTTTCGGAGCATACTCACTATCTATAAATTTTACTATGCTGTAATTCATTTAAGCCTATCAAATTTCAATAATATTGACATACCTAATTTCGGAAATATAAAATATTTTTCAAAAACATTTAAATTTTATGTTTTGTAAGTGCTAGTATATGAGTGCTGTAAGTGGCGTGTGAAAAAAATATTAAAAACCTAACTTAGGTGCGCAATTTAGGTAAATGATGGGCTTATGTCTTTTTCGCAATTTTGCATTGTCAATCGACACACATTGAGCACGTTGCACGATGGCGTAAAAACCGGTTGACACAAAAGTATATGGCACAAAGCCAAAACCCCATGACAGGTCAAATGACAGGTTCGATGGGAAATTTTACGACTTCATCCTTGCGTGGGATGAATATTATTCGCGCTAAGGCTTTCAACAAGCGCAATCCACGCACTGCGGCGCAATTAACGCAACGCAATGGTTTCAAAAAGTTGGGCGACATTTATCCTGTTTTGGCAGGTATTGCCCAAGAGGGTTTGGCCCGTCAGCGAGTAGCTAAAGGTTCGTTGTATGCCGCCTTCATGGCTGCGAATTTGTCGGCCAGCATCGACAAATCGAATCCCGAAGGCGGTATCGACTTTAGCAAGCTCACGGTGGCGCATGGTTCATTACCGGTTCCAATACCACTCTCAGCCACTTTCACAGCCGAGGGCATTCGTATCGCTTTCAAAGCGGTGGTTCGTAACCCCGGCAATTTTGCCGACGACGAGTTGGTGGGGCTTGCCATTACCCGTTTGGGCGAGCTACTCGTGGAGCGTCAGCCACGCGGCACGGTGGAACAGGCAAGTATGCTCATTCCCTTCGACGATGTTTTGAAGGAGGATATATTGGGTGTGTACATGTTTGCGAAAAGTGCCAATGGCAACAATGTCTCCAAATCGGTATTTGTGAACATGGAGTAGGTGGGAGAGATTGTGTTGTTTAGTTTCTCCAGGAAGCCACTGCAGGTATTGCTACTTGCGGTGGCTTCTTTTTTGTGCGAAGAATGAAGAATATTCAACCTTAGTAGATAGCAAAATATGAATAGAATCCCCAACCTTATTAGCTTATTTATCCAACAAACCTTTTGGCTAAAGCCCTTATTCATATCACATCACAAAGAATGACCTAAAGGCCAATCCTATGCATACATCGCTCGTCAAATCTGCTAGTGCTAATTTATCTCCCGTTGGTTGCTGGCCGTTGGTTGCAATCCGTGCCATTATATGGTAGCACGGATTGCAAATCCGCGCTAGCGGCTTTGCAACCAACGCTCAGCGACACACACAATACTAATTTCACATCCCTCCCGATAGAGATCGAGACAAGCAGGGGCTTGGTGCAAAATCTTCAAATCCCTCAATTCCGATAGAATTCGGGACAAATCTTCAAATCTTCCAATTTTCAAATTTATAATTTCTTTTAACCCCCTGATTTCCAACAAAACGAAAATAAAAACATGTTTTAAAGCAATTTTTTCACAAAAACATTTGGTAGTTTCAAAAATAGTCAGTACTTTTGCACCCGCTTTCGAGAGAGAACAGCGCAGCAGTAATAGAGCACTGCCAACCCTTCGCAAATCCTTTATTAAAGGGCAAAAATAAAAATCAAATTATTTTTCGAAAAGTTTTGGTAGTTCAAAAAAAAGCATTACTTTTGCAGTCCGTTTGAGAAACAAGCACACTTCGCAACAAGGTTGAACGCAATCGATGTGAGAAGGAGCTTCAAAAGCGAAACACTTCAACAAGCAGAAAAAAAAAGAAAAATTTTTTTTTTGAAAAAATTTGGAGAGTCAAAAAAAAGCATTACCTTTGCAGTTCCGCTCACAAAAAATGAGCAAGCAGTTAAAGCAATGCTGATACAAATAATTTCGGTTGGGAGCAACCAAATTGTAACACAAAAAGTCTGAACATAATAT
>CAZEVV010000319.1:0-2384 GCA_964515675.1 uncultured Paludibacter sp.
CGCTCACAAATTATAGCTCAACAGCCATTGCCATCGATGCTAGCACCGACCGCTTGGCCAATGCCGATTACTTAGCATACCTCGAGCCTATAAAGCAAAATGTTGATGCACAAATGAACGTCGTAATCGGACAAGTAGCAGTTGATATGCGCGCTCATAAACCCGAAAGTTTGCTCTCTAACTTTAGTGCCGATGCTTACTTAGCAACTGCTCGTAAATACAGCACCGAACCTGTGCACATAGCAGTTGTAAACCTTGGCGGATTGCGTACGCAAGTACCTAAAGGCGACTTCACTATGCGCAAGGCATTCGAACTCATGCCTTTCGAAAACGAATTGGTTTTGCTTTGGCTCAAAGGGTCGGACGTGCTCGAATTGCTCGATGGCTTTGCTGCTGTAGGCGGACAAGGCGTGGCTGGACTAAGCATGACCATAAAAGATGCTAAAGCGCAAAATATTTTGATAGGCGGCAAAGCCCTCGACCTCGAAGCCACTTATTGCATTTGCACCAACGATTATTTGGCCAAAGGCAACGACAATATGCCGGCACTTACCAAAAACATCAAACGCGTAGATACAAGCATCAAGGTGCGCGATTTACTAATTAATTACGTTAAAGCCGAAACAGCTGCCGGACGAGCCATCGAACCAAAACTTGATGGCAGAATTGTTGTTGCCCCCTAAGTCCACGGTGGAAATAAAATCCAACAAATCCATAATCATGAAAGCAATCGGAACAAATCTTCAAATTCTTCAATCCCGATAGCAATCGGGACAAATCCTTTTAATTTTTTAATACTTTTAATAAAATAAAATGAAAAAAATAAATATAATTATAATTACATTATTCTTACTTACAACAACTTACGCCAACAACAAAGTAAGAATTGTTATACTTCACACCAACGACACACACAGTCAGGTTGAACCCACCGACATAAATGAAGCACGCAATGCCAATATGGGCGGTTATGCTCGCCGCATGGGTGTTATCGACAGTATTCGCGCAGTCGAAAAACACGTACTTTTGTTCGACGCAGGCGATTATTGGCAAGGCACGCCCTATTTTAATTTCTACAACGGGCGCATCGAAATTGAAGCCATGAACCGCATGCAATACGATGCGGCAACCATTGGCAATCACGAGTTCGATAATGGTGTTGATACTATGATAGCTGTTTTGCGCGAAGCCCGATTTCCACTTGTTGTGAGCAATTATGTGGTCGAAAACAAAGAATTACGAAAAATGCTCCGGCCATTTCAAATTATCGAGCGTGGAGGATTGAAAATTGGCGTATTTGGCCTGGGCGTGCAACCCGAAGGCCTCATACTCGACACCAACTATAAGGGAGTAAAATATATTGATGCAGCAAAAAGCGGTCGCGAAACGTCCGACTATTTACGCAAAGTAAAAAACTGCGATTTAGTGATTTGCTTGTCGCACAATGGCTACGAAACCGATCTCGAAATTGCGCGCAACAGTAGCAATATCGACATAATCATTGGCGGGCACTCGCACACCATGCTCGAAAACCATACCGCACCAAATGCCGACGGGCGCCCCATTATTATTGCGCAAGTAGGCAAAAGTGCCTTGTACTTAGGAAAAATTGAGTTAGAGTTTGAGAAAAAAACGAATTGAAAAATTTGATATTAGGTTCAATAGCTATTGTTGATTTCGTTACAGCCAAAAGCTAGCACAACAACAATAGCTTCACTTTACAATTCAGCCAGCACTTCGTTGGCAAAATACTCTAAACTAGGGTCGCGAGCGCCCATGAGTAAAAGCACTGTACCTGGCGCGAGGTGTGATTGGACTTGCGCAACGAAGTTGGCTCTATTATCAACAAAAAAAGCCTTTTTACCCAAGTGCTGAATATCGGTTACCAAATCGGCAGCCGAAATATCTTTCACTGCTGTACCGCCAGCATAAAATATTTCGCTCATCCAAATTTCATCATCGGGGCGCAAACTGGCTGCAATTTCATGCACAAAATCGTGACGCAAAAACTTGGTGGGTTTATAGCCGTGCGGCTGAAACCACGCAACAACTTTGTGCGACAATGGCTGACATGCACGTATGGCAGCAGCACATTTTGCAGGATTGTGGGCATAATCGTCGATAAGTAATACACCATGCTTCTCGCCCACTATTTGATGACGGCGATAAATACCCTCATAATGACGCAAAGCATCGCTCGCAGTAGCAAAGTCAACGCCAACTTTGGCGCACACAGCAATAGCGGCCAATGCATTTTCCATATTGTGTCGACCAACAGTACGTAGTTCGAATGCTTGGTTATGCACTTCAAATTGTATGTGAAAGCCATTTTGTATAAAATTTTCTCCCACAAAACCACAGACACTATTTTCGTCAACCGAAAA
>CAZEVV010000320.1:0-2380 GCA_964515675.1 uncultured Paludibacter sp.
ATGTTCGACTTTCATAATGCAAAGATATATGTTTTAAAACATAAAACAACCACTTTTTCAACATTTTTATGCTGTATAACATGTTTTTCTTATTTCAAAATATAGGCAAATTAATTTTAACTTTGATTTACAGCTACTTATTACAACACCAAACATATTACAAAACTGTTACAAAAATCACCAAACATCAAAACTTAGCTAAAAACACAAACAAAAAAACACATTTCGCTATAAAATTCGACAAAAAAAATGAGCATCATACCCAGATTTTTTAATCCGAATACAATGCTCATAAAATTTGAATAACAAGATTTTTAACCGAAAGCGATCAATTCAACACCTTCTATTTAATAATTAGCTCATAGGGCAATCGCGCCTGAATGCCTTGCATTTGAGTAGCTTGCTTTAAATACTGAAACACTTGGTAATTCTCACCCAATGTCGACTTTGCAAACTTGGCCTCAACATCGCCACTCAAACCTTTCATTAAGCGCGTTGCAAAATCTTCCTTCTCAGGATATTCAACTACTCGATATTTTTCTAACCCCGATTTTTCTACTGCTATAGCAATAGCATCATTCAAACCACCCAACACATCAACCAAACCAAGCTTTTTAGCATCCTCACCAGTCCACACACGTCCTTCGGCAACTGCTTTTATCTCATCCACTGTCATGCCACGACCATCAGCGCATCGCTTCACAAAAAGTTCGTAACCACGATTTACATATGCCTGCATCAAATCGCGCTCCTCTGGCCTAAAAGCTCTATTAATACTAATAGCATCACTTAACTTATTCGTCTTTACACCATCATATGTCAAACCTAGCTTTTTATTCAAACCATCAATATTGGGTATCAATCCAAAAATGCCAATCGACCCCGTAATCGTATTAGGCTGAGCAACAATAGTATCGGCCATGCACGAAATATAATAACCACCCGAAGCTGCATAATCGCCCATCGAAACAATTAATGGCTTTTTCTCTTTCAGCAAAGTGAGTGCACGCCAAATTTGCTCCGAACCATACGCACTACCTCCTGGCGAACTAACACGAAACACTACCGACTTAATCATATCATCAGCAGCAGCATCATTAATCGTTTGCACCAATTTATCCGACACTATTCCTTCGCTATCACCTCCGTCAATAGCACCAACAGCATAAATTACAGCAATTTTTTCCTTTGCAAACTTCTTATCCGAAGGCACCTTCATCATAGCCGAATGTTTAATAGTTTTATATTCGCCATTAAACGATTCAATTATCTGCTTCACCTCATCGGCATACACCAACGAATCGACCAAGCCATACTCTAAATTATTAGATGTTGGCTGAAAAAGCATCATTTGGTCGGCATAAATATTCAACGAATCAACAGCTATTTTGCGCGATGCCGAAATCTCACTCAACATAGTTTTCCAAATCGATGACAAATATGCACTAACCTGAAGTCGGTTTTCGTCACTCATTTTCGTATTAATATATGGCTCTACCGCCGACTTAAACGACCCCACCTTAACCACCTGCATATCAACACCAATCTTATCAAATGTGTTTTTCAAAAACAACAACTCGGCATTCAATCCCTTCAACTCTAACATTCCTTCAGGATTCAACAATACTTTATCGGCCACTGTGGCCAAATAATAATTGCTCTGCATATAAGTATCGGCATATGCCACCACAAATTTACCTGTCGTTTTAAAATCGATAAGCGCATCGCGTATCTCTTTCAACGAAGCATAACCACCCACAAGCATACCTCCTTTAAGATAAATACCACTTATATTGGGATTGTTTTTAGCTTTTTCAATATTCTGAAGCACATCGTCGAGCCCAATAACACTAGTACCTGGCTGCCCAAAAGCTTCGGCCAATGCTGCCGAAAAAGGATCATCCTGTGAGCGATCAACCAAATTACCTTTCAACTCTAATTCATATACCGAATTCGATTTCACTTCGGTAGGCTTATCGCTACTCGAGGCCAATGCACCAACAACAATAAAAAACAAAATAACACTCAAAAACGATGCTAGGATAAAGCCAACAATTGTGGCTAAAGTAAATTTAAAAAACTGCTTCATAAGTTTTATTTTTAAAATTTATACACAATAATACAACTAAAACAAACTATTAATATGGAAAAACGATTCAACCTCCAACCCCAAAAGGGGTAAATATTGAACAATACTAAACATTATATATTTAAATATAGGCATGAACTTATCAAAAAAAATCACAAACAATACAATTTCTTTAATAATACAGCCAAAATAATTCGCATACAATATATTTACGGACTTTCAACGCCTATTTTTACAACTCCCGATAACTTTCGTGAAATACAGGAACCTTAGGCAAATAATAATTATAAA
>CAZEVV010000321.1:0-2376 GCA_964515675.1 uncultured Paludibacter sp.
TTTCGGCATCGAGCTCAATTTGTTCTTCTGTTAAATGATAATCACCATCAATTTCTACAATCAACTTCTCCTCCAAACAAATAAAATCAGGAATAAAAATATCCACAGGATGTTGACGTCTAAACTTATATCCAGTTTTCTTTGCCCTCAAACGCTCCCACATTATACTTTCAGCTTCTGTTGGTACGCTTCTATTTGCTTTGGCGTGGTCTATTAAGAGTGTCCAATTATAGTCATAAGTCGTATGAAACTTTGGCCTTTCTTTTAGAAATGTTGAATTTACCGATGCTGTTTCGGAAACGCTCTCTCCCTCTCCTGGGGAGAGGGCTTGGGAGAGGTAGAATTTCATCTCCGCACCTTCACTTAGACCTATCCAATTGCGTTGTGTTTCTTTCAACGAATCGGTCCAATCAACTTTATCAAGGCCATCGAGCAATCGTTGTGCATAAGCCGATACACGCAAACTCCATTGGCGCATAACACGCTGTTCCACTGGGTGTCCGCCACGCACCGACAAACCTTCGCTCACCTCGTCGTTGGCCAAAACAGTACCCAACTCGGGGCACCAATTCACTTTCAAATCGGCCAAATAAGCAATGCGGTAGTTGAGCAAAGTCTCTTGTTTTTCGTGTTCGCTCATGGCTTTCCACGCTTCGGCATCAAATTCGTTTTCGTTGCTATGGTTTGCATTAACACCGGCGCTGCCTTTGCTTTCGAAAATCGCAACTAAATCGGCAATGGGCATTGCTTTTTGTTGATCGACATCGAAATAACTGTTAAACATTTGCACAAAAGCCCATTGTGTCCAGTGGTAATAATCGGGTTCGCAAGTACGAATTTCGCGCTCCCAATCGTAGCAAAAGCCAATTTTGTCAAGCTGTTCGCGGTAGCGGTCAATATTTTTCTTTGTAGTAATGGCAGGGTGTTGCCCAGTTTGAATAGCATATTGCTCAGCCGGCAAACCATAAGCATCGTAACCCATGGGGTGGAGCACATTGAAACCTTTTAATCTTTTGTATCTACTATAAATATCCGATGCAATATAACCCAGCGGATGACCAACATGCAAACCCGCCCCCGAAGGGTAAGGAAACATGTCGAGCACATAAAATTTTGGTTTTGATGCATCTTCTACTGTTTTGTAAGTGTTTTCCGACTTCCAAAAGCTTTGCCACTTTTGTTCGATTTCTCTAAAATTGTACTCCATAATATCTTAATAATCTGAATAATAATCTATTTTTATAATGTTTCATTAAAAAACACGCAAAGTTAATGAAAATAAACGATTTTAGCTTAATCAAAAACTTAAAAAGCAATTATTTGAAAAAAGATAATTTACATTCAGTGTGTGCTTTCATTTTCGCAATTGAGCAAAAAAACCAAATAATTTTAGCCACAAATCTGAATAATAATTGAAAAAGCGCTATCTTTACACAAAAATTTTCAGAATGCAACAATCAGAACGCACACAAATATTAGAGTTGATAAAGCGCGAAGTAATTCCCGCAATAGGTTGTACCGAACCAGTAGCGGTAGCGCTAGCGGTTGCCAAAGCAGTCGAAATACTGGGCGCAATACCCGAAAAAATCAATGTATCGTTGAGTCCTAACGTGTTAAAAAACGCCATGGGTGTGGGCATACCGGGCACAGGAATGGTGGGCTTGCCCATTGCCATTGCATTGGGCGCCATTGTGGGCAAGTCGCACTATGGCTTGGAGGTACTCAAAGACATTACCGAAGAGGCTTTGCAACGTGCCAAACAAATGATTGAAGCGCGCTGCATAAACATTGAATTGAACGAGCAGGTGGCCGAAAAACTTTATATCGAAGTAAAATGCGTTCACAACGAAGATGTTGCAAGCACAATTATCATACAGGACCATACCAATATTGTGTATGCAAGTCGCAACAACGAGGTTTTGATCGACATAAAGCAACCAAGTGACATAGCAAAAAAGCAGGACAATAAACTTGAATTGTGTTTCGACAAAGTGTACGAGTTTGCCCTCGAAACACCGCTCGACGAACTATATTTTATTCTCAAAGCGGCCGAACTAAACAAAATTGCAGCAGTAGAATCGCGCAAAGGCGACTTTGGACACTCGGTATCGAAAACCGTGAATAGCAGCAGCCACCATTACATTATGGGCGACAGCATTTACACCCGCATGATGGCCACAACCGCCGCCGCTTGCGATGTGCGCATGGCAGGTGCAATGATTCCCGTAATGAGCAATTCGGGCAGTGGCAACCAAGGCATTGCAGCCACTTTGCCGGTAGTGGTTTTTGCCGAAGAAACAGCAAAATCCAACGACGAGCTCACGCGTGCGCTCATAATGAGTCATTTATTGGTAATCTACATCAAACAAAACCTCG
>CAZEVV010000322.1:0-2373 GCA_964515675.1 uncultured Paludibacter sp.
CTTTCACCTCATCGCTTTGCGCCATTTTTTCAATTTCGCTGTAATAAAATTTCAGTGGGCAATCAATGTAAGTGTTTATTCCACTGGCCGATAGGGCGCGAGTTGCATCCTTGCCCATGTATTGCGCAAGCTTTTCTTGTATCTCCTTTGTTTTTACAATGTCAATTTTGTTGGTATCGCTAAAAACCACATTGTAATGTATGTTTTTACGCTTAAATTCGATGCCATAGTGATAATACAATTGATGGTAAAAGCGGCTCAGCTCGCCCGATTTTTGTCCATCGGTACGTGTGTCGTACAAAAAGTAAATGTTTTTTGCCCTGTGTATGAGTCGGTAAAAGTTATAACTAAAAATGGAGTCGTGGTACTCGTAGGTAGGCAAACCAAAACCTTTGCGTAAGTTATAGGGTATAAAGCTGTTGGCCGACTGCTTGGCCGGAAAAACCCCCTCGTTGAACGAGCAAATAATAAGATTTTCGAAATCCAAACCGCGTGTTTCCAACATACCCATAATTTGCAAACCAGCCAATGGCTCGCCCACAAAAGGCACACTCACCGTTGCAAAAAGCTGTCGCAGCAAGCGCATCATAGTGTCCACGGTCATTGCTACACGCCACTTTGCGTCGGTGCAAATATCGGTAATTCGTTGTATGCTAATGTAATATTGGTATAAAAAATCGAGTTCGAGCCTGAATTTTGTCAATGCATTTTCTTTTTGTAGCATCATTTCTTGTATTTTGAGCAATACATTGCTCAAATAAGCCAAAAAATCATAAGCATCGGTTTGCACATCAAAAATCAATGTCAAAAGCGCATCCGTTTGCAGTGCTTCTTTTTCAACATAAATCCAATTGTTTTGCACCATAATGCTTTTAATTTTGTCAACATCGTTGGCACACAGCACCGAAATGTACTGATGTTGCAAAACATTGAGCACCGAACTATGATAAAAGCCTGTTTTGTTGGCATTAACGCGCGTTTTTCGTTGCAAGTCGAAAAGTGCGTCAATCAATCCGGCCACCGGCGTTGTGGAAAGCGGGTAGCCCATGGTCACATTAATTTTGTCGATACTATCAGGCAATGAGTGTATTAGCGGCAAAAGCAAAGTTTCGTCGGGCAAAACCACAGCCGTGTTTATCCACTCTTTATTTTGTATCTGGCTCAGCAGCTGATGCACTTGTTTTGCCTGTCCCACCGACGATGGCACTGCAATAAGTTCGAAGTTTTTCGGGCTTTCTAGTTCTAAGTTTTGCGCAATGTCGAACTTGGAGCCAAAAACCGACAAATTTTCTGCCCTAAAAGTCGATGCCGGATTGTCGGAGTCGCTCAGCATTTCCGACTCATAATCCCAGTAAAAGTCCGTCATGTCGCGTTTTTGCAATTCCAGCATCAACGTTCGTTCGCAAGGGTTGAGGGCATTAAAACCAACAAAAACATATTTTTTATCCACAAAAGCTTCGGGCAAACTACCGTTTTTCAGCATATTGGCCACCATGCGCAGTTGCATACCCTCGGTAGCAATGCCGTCGGCCACGAGCGAGTTGCAAAGCTCCACATATAAATCGTTGAGAATGTCCCATGTGGCAATAAATTGGTCGCGGGTAGCATTGTTTTCGGCAATAAGTTTAAAATCTTTCCAAAAATGCTCTATCACTTTTTTTTGTTCCTCCGACAAATAATCGAAGCTATCGTCCAAACTTTTCAAATCGCTGATATTGCTAAAAAGCTGCTCCGCATTCACCATATATTTGTCAATCTCGTTGAAATCGCTCAGCAGCATTTCGCCCCAAAACACAAAATGGTCGAAAGTTTCGTCGCGTCCCGTTTTGTCGATATACAATTTATACAATCTGAAAAGCACATTCAATCTATCCGCCGTTTGGTATTCGGCCGCCTGAGCAAAGCAATCGTTAATAGTCATAATTTCGGGCGAAAAAATAGGTTGTTGCACAACTTGTGTCAAGTATTTCTGAAAAAACAATCCCGCCCTTCGGTTAGGAAACACAAAACTAAAACCATGAATTTCGTTGCCATAAGTTTGGTAATACTTTTCGGCAATGCGATAAAGAAACGATTTTTCCAATATATTTTCCGACATATTTTCAGGCATATTACAATATTTCAGTTCAATTTTAAAAAACACAGTAAAATTAAACAAAATAAAGCAAGCAAAAAAACTTTGCAGCAAATGTCTTCAATTTATTTCGCCGTCGTTGCCGTTATTCGTATCGTTTTTTTTATGCAGCATACTGTAAACTACTTTCTTCTTACATATTCTAGATGGGGTTGGGGGGCTTCTTTTTTGGGCGTGCCCCTTGCGGGTCGGGCTTTCGGCACTAACACCGCTCACGGTCCTATCACATCAAATATGCG
>CAZEVV010000323.1:0-2348 GCA_964515675.1 uncultured Paludibacter sp.
TTTGTGGATGCCGTGCCGAAAGCCCGACCCGAGTATTCCGAGGGGCACGCCCGAATTATTCATTATTTCGAGTTTCGAGTTTCGAGTTTTGGGTTTCGGGTTTCGGGTTTAAAATAGCAATTCGTCTTACTATGTCTGATTTTTTTTGTACTTTTGTGGTTCGATTGCTATTTGTTGCGTATTTAGCATTTTAGATACAATAATAATGGAAGAAAACTTCGATATACGAAATAATAAAAAAGGCGAAAAGGAATTCGAAACAGCCTTGCGACCGCTTACTTTCGACGATTTTCAGGGGCAAAACAAAATTGTGGAGAACCTGAAAATTTTCGTGCAAGCTGCTCGCATGCGCACCGAATCGCTCGACCATGTGTTGCTGCACGGACCTCCGGGTTTGGGCAAAACAACACTTTCGAACATTATTGCCAACGAGTTGAATGTGGGCTTTAAGGTTACTTCGGGGCCTGTGCTCGACAAACCAGGCGATTTGGCAGGTTTACTCACTAGTCTCGAGCCCAACGATGTGCTTTTTATCGACGAAATTCATCGTCTGAGTCCTATTGTGGAAGAATATCTTTATTCGGCCATGGAGGATTATCGCATTGATATAATGATAGATAAAGGACCGAGTGCACGTTCAATTCAGCTCGAAATTAATCCGTTTACACTTGTTGGTGCCACCACCCGCAGTGGTTTGCTTACCGCACCGCTTCGTGCCCGCTTTGGTATTAATAGTCATTTCGAATATTATGATATTGAGGTGATTACGGGAATTATAAAACGTTCGGCCAATTTATTGAATGTGCCCATCGAACAAGAAGCTGCTGTCGAAATAGGGGGGCGGAGTCGTGGTACGCCTCGTATTGCCAATGCATTGCTGCGCCGTGTGCGTGATTTTGCACAGGTGAAGGGCAATGGCACTATCGATAAGGCTATTGCGCTTTATGCACTCGAAGCTTTGAACATCGACAAATATGGTTTGGACGAAATCGACAACAAAATTCTGAATACGATTATTGATAAATTCAAGGGCGGTCCGGTAGGTTTAACAACCATTGCTACGGCCCTTGGCGAAGATGCTGGCACAATTGAAGAGGTGTACGAGCCATTTCTTATTAAGGAGGGTTTTATGAAACGCACACCGCGTGGACGAGAAGTTACGGATTTGGCCTATAAGCATTTGGGAAAAGTGAAGTTGGGCGAGCAGGGAACGCTGTTTTAGTCAAAACTTGGCTATCCCCGAAATATTAATAATTATAAAACATGAAAATAATTCTCACAAAGAATAACTTTTAAATTAATGGTTTCAATCTGTTGTATATCAATGTGTTTGTTGTTGCTTCAACGAGAATATAGCAACAAAATATCATGATAATACAAAGTGCAACTTGGGATTATCATGTAAATTAAAAGTTTGTAGCGATAATATCTTGTATATCCGCAAGCAAATATTAGCAGATGCCGACACTGATTTTTTTGTGGGGAGCGAGGAGGTATGGAAAAAGCAATTTAATGAGAGTTTTTTTTCAAATACGATGCGTTTGTTAATTTCTAATCATAACAACTGGTTTATAACGAAGTAAAAGCGAACAATGAGGCTAATGTGCTTCATTTAGAAGGATTAAAAGCATTTGCAGAGGAATATGACGTTAAAAACATATATTTATAAGCAACGATTCACGATCTCGATTAGTAGAGAAAATTGAAATTCTAGCTTGGAAAGTGTTTTTAGAACGATTATGGAAAGATGAAATAATATAAAAATGGAAATAGTCAATTCAAACAAATATCACGAATTAGTTGAACTTATATCCGAAACCTATACAAAAGGTCGGAACAATGCTGCTATTGCTGTAAATCAATATTTGGTTGACACTTATTGGAATATTGGTCAGTATATAGTTGAATTTGAGCAGGAAGGTAATCTTAGAGCTGAGTATGGGAAATCGCTTATTGATAATCTGTCAAAAGATTTATCATTTAAATTGGGGAAGGGATTTAGTCGAAGTAATTTAATCTATATGCGCCTGTTTTATATTGAGTTTCCAATAAGTGAGAAGCCTTCTCACTTATTAAGCTGGTCGCATTATGTAGAATTATTGAAAATCTCAGATAAATTAGAACGTAACTTTTATTTGCAACAAGCAATTCATGAGCGCTGGTCGATTCCTGAATTAAAACGTCAGAAAAAACAATTACTTGAAGATAAGTTGGCTGAAATTCTTCAAAAAAATAATGAATTTAATAACTAACTATAATCTCCCATATTTGGGTTAAAGGTTTATGGAACATAAATTATACATTTACAACACGCTAAGTCGCAAAAAAGAGCAATTCATTCCGATACA
>CAZEVV010000324.1:0-2293 GCA_964515675.1 uncultured Paludibacter sp.
ACAACGATGTTATTTGTTCGGTTGACATGGCTGTGAGTGAGGCTTTGGGTAACTATCTCGAAGAAAATCCAAAAGCAGCAAAAACCATTGTCGAAAAAGTAATTTTGGCTGCCACGGCGCGTCATGCTGCACGCAAAGCACGCGAAATGGTGCAACGTAAATCGCCGCTTTCGGGTGGTGGCTTGCCAGGTAAATTGGCCGACTGTGCCGATAAGGACCCTGAAAAATGCGAACTATACCTTGTCGAGGGTGACTCGGCGGGTGGTACAGCCAAACAAGGTCGTAGCCGACAGTTTCAAGCAATTTTACCACTAAGAGGTAAAATTTTGAACGTTGAAAAAGCTATGCATCACAAAGTGCTCGAAAGCGAAGAAATTCGCAATATTTACACTGCACTTGGTGTAACTATCGGTACCGAAGAAGATAGCAAAGCATTGAATTTAGCAAAATTAAGGTATCACAAAATT
This sequence comes from uncultured Paludibacter sp., assembly GCA_964515675.1. GTDB lineage: Bacteria > Bacteroidota > Bacteroidia > Bacteroidales > Paludibacteraceae > Paludibacter. Next base: position 468 of record CAZEVV010000324.1, read on the forward strand.
ATAATCATGTGTGATGCCGATGTGGATGGTGCCCACATTGCAACGCTTATTATGACATTCTTTTTCCGTCATATGAAAGAATTGATCGAAAAAGGATATTTATATATTGCAACACCGCCGCTTTATTTATGTAAAAAAGGTAAAGTTGAGCAGTATTGTTGGAATGATCTTCAACGTCAGGCATTTATCGATAAATATGGTGGTGGTTCCGAAGGTGGTATCCACACTCAACGTTACAAAGGTTTGGGTGAAATGAACGAAACACAGCTTTGGGAAACAACCATGAATCCCGAAAATCGTACATTACGTCAAGTAACTATCGACAATGCAGCAACAGCCGACCATGTGTTTTCGATGCTCATGGGCGATGATGTTGCACCGCGTCGTCAGTTTATCGAAGATAATGCAACATATGCAAAAATTGATGCATAGCATTGAATGTGAAAATAATATAACCAACCCTTTTTTCTTTCTATTCCCGACAAATATCGTGGGTAGTATAATGTAGGATGAAGGAGCTTAGTTTTATAATATGAAAATTGCCGTTTATTGTTCGTCGAGTAACAACATAGCTTCTTAATATAAAACAGAAGCCACAAAATTGGGACTATGGATTGCCCAAAAGCAGCATACTTTGGTGTATGGTGGTGCTACTGGCGGACTAATGTCGGCAGTGAGCGAAGCAGCTGCAAGTAAAAATGCGCAAATCATTGGCGTCATTTCGAAAGCAATTGTTCGTATGAATAGGCAAAGTTCAGATTGTACACAGCTCATAACCGTAGAAAGTATGAGTGAACGCAAAACAAAAATGCTGGGCATTGCCGATATATTTGTAGTTTTGCCCGGAAGCTTTGGAACGCTCGACGAAATGTTCGATCATGTTTCGTCGGCCATAGTTGGCGAACACAAAAAACCATTGATAGTTGTCAATCAGAATGGTTTTTACGATGAATTAAAGCAACTTATAGTTAAAATGCATACGCAAGGTTTTATAACTGTCGACAATTACAAACCAAGTTTTGTTGATAATATTGAATCGTGCATCGAATTAATAAATAAATTGGCAGAACAAAGATAAACTGCTAAATGTTTCGTAATCAATAAACAGTATAGACATTATGAATCTATTTTGGAAACGACTCTTTGGGAGTATTGCTTCAACCGAGAAAATTGAAAAGCACTATGCTCAACTCATTACCGATTACAAAATATACAAAGAGATAGAGAATTCGGTTGAATTGGCCGAGTACAACGAGCTTTTTCATGTGGTGAAAGCTGCCGATTTTATTAGTAACAAAAAAGTATTGCAAAACCGTAAATACAAAGATACTGAAGAGTATAAGCAAATGAAACAATTTCAGAAGCTTGACCATACACCAGCTATCAAAACCTATTACAAGGTATTGCAATCAACTGATTTGGAGCGATATATTGCGTTTAGCAAAACTGATAAGTTTGAAGATTTAGGCGATAAGAAAAAAGTTGAAGCCTCGGAACCACTGCGTAAATTGAAAAATTTTGAGCATTCGGCCGACTTCAAAACTTATAGTCGCTTTCACGATTCATACGTAATAAAAGAGTACGAAACACTCAAAGCAAAAGTAAACGATCCCGAATTTGTTAAACGCAACGAGTTTTGGAGCAATCCCAATCGTTGGCAAACAACGTTGGAGTACAAAAAAGAGCAACGTTATTACGAATTGCACAAAAATCCTGATATTGTATTTTTCAAGGGTCAAAATCCAAAGCGTTTTGAAGCGCTCAAAGGCATGGCTGAGAGTTTTGCCGATAATTTTGATTGGAATACATTGGCAAAATCGCATTGG
>CAZEVV010000325.1:0-2274 GCA_964515675.1 uncultured Paludibacter sp.
TTTGTTTGTGAGTTTTTTAGAGTGTTTGTTGCGCCATGTGCGAAATGCGAATGGCTAGCGCTTTCTAAATTTCGGATATGCTTAGGAACTAAAAATTGATTGTCGATTTTTTGACAAAATGATATTTCAGCAATTTCAGTGTTTAAACGACCAAATTATGTTAAAAAAGGCACAAAATCACTAGTTTTTATGCTTAAGGCAATTCGTTATACAGCTTTTTTTATTTCGACGAAAGGTATTTTTTTTTCGTTATACAGCTTTTTATTTTTCGTCGAAAGGTTTTTGCTAAAACGTTTTGACGTTTTTCAAAAACCTTTCGATGTTTTCAACAAAACGTTTCGACGTTTTTCTAACAATGCTTAGAGGAATAAAACCGAACGCATAAAAGAATTGCTTAATTGATTGCAAAGAGTGCAATATTTGTAAAATATTGCACTCAAAAAGCAAAAATGCTATCAAAATGCTATTTTGCTTTTTCGGATTTCAATGTTGCAATCATATCGCGAACATCAATACTTGGTCGATAATTTACTTTAGCACTTCTAATATGCGCTGAATGGTATTTTTCTTCTGTCCCAGCCCCTTCGCTTGAGATACCAATTTGAAAACTGCCAAAATCACCTAAACGAACAATATGGCCTTCGTATAAGTGACGATTCATAAACTTGGTGAGGTCATTCAACACTGCTAATACGTCGGTGTTGCTTACTGTGGTTGATCCTTCAGCAATTTCTTTGCTAAGTTTTTTGAATGTTACTTCGCCATCTGCGACTGCATTTGCATAGAACTTTTTTGGTTCTTCGGGTTTTACTGGATTACCCTTTGCTGAAAAGTTTGACATTTACAAGCGACATGATTCAAAGTGTGAGAGAGGGTGTCTCTTCGAGAGACGCCCTCTCTTTAGAATGATATGAAGAAAGCGACATGGAGGTCGCTTGTCCTTTACTTTGAAAAAAGATGACAGAGTCGGAACGCTTTCGTCCCGAAGCAAAGCTTATTTGAAGTGGTGTGGGGTGAAAGAAGAATTTACAATTTACTGATTTACGATTTAGGATTGAAATTCATTGCATTTGAGCATTGTTTATCAGTTTTCAATCGACAAGAATGTCGCTTGTCCCTTGATTTGTAAAAAGATGACAGAGTTGGAACTCTATCGTCCCGAAGCATAGCTTATTTGAAGTGGTGTGGGGTGAAAGAAGAATTTTCGATTTACGATTGTGGCAGCACTTTGAATAATTTTCTTTATAACGAAATTGAATTTAGCAATAAAGCTTCAATAACGCTCGTTCTCTCTCCTTCGGAGAGGGTTAGGGGGAGGTGCTGCGTGAGGGAAAGAGGCACTCTCTGTCATCCACAAAGCCACCACCCTTGCTCGGCTGAGTACTTACCGAAGCCTTTGGGTGGTGGCTTTGTGGATGCCGTGCCGAAAGCCCGACCCAAGTATTCCGAGGGGCACGCCCAAAAAGAAGCCCCCCAACCCCCTTGGGGGAGTGTAAGAAGTTCTGAGTTTTGAGTTTTGAGTTGTTGCAAAAAAAAAGCAAGCCTTCTGACTCGAAGGCTTGCTTTTTAATTTCAGCAAAAAGTCTTTATTCTTTACTCGGAACTCTTTACTCAGAACTCTTCACTCAAAACTCCCCTTTATTTCGAATAATAGGCTGACATCATCCACATGAGTTTTTCTTGTTCTTTGATGTAGTCGCTCATTAGTGCGAGGGTGGCTTCGTCGTTGTTTTCTTGTGCCAACTGTATAATGGCGCGTTCGGAGGCAATGAAGTAGCTGATGGTTTCGATAACGTTTTGCAAACCTTCGTCGCCTGCTGTTACATAGGCTGTTTCTTGTACTTTGGCCAACTGCAAGTATTTGCTGAAATTGTGCGCTGGTACGCCATCGAGCATGAGGATACGTTCGGCTATTTCGTCGATTTTTGCAGCTGCATCGTCGTACATTTTTTCGTATTGTTCGTGCAATACAAAAAAGTCCTTGCCTTTTACATTCCAATGAAAACCGCGTAGGTTGGTGTAATACACTTGGTAATCGGCCAATAATTGTTGCAATGCGTCTACTACTTTTGCAGCTCCTGCTGCATTCAGTTTTGTTAATTCTGTTACTTTCATAATGCTTTTGTTTTATATTATTTGTATTTGTTTTTATTTTTATGATACAAAGATAGATGTTTGTTGCAATAGATGCAAACAGTATTGGTGAATGAGTATATTGCTAAAATCTATATGCTTTTGGGCGGTTTGGAAAGTGTAGAAATGTTGCTTTAGAAA
>CAZEVV010000326.1:0-2274 GCA_964515675.1 uncultured Paludibacter sp.
TTGGCCAACCATGGAATAATTTCGAGCGTTTCGGGCAATCCTTGTTTCATTAGTTCGAAACCTGTGCCCTGCAATTGTTCGGCGCCTTGCAAAAAATAGCGCGAGTCGGTCCAAATTCCCGCTTTTGTGGTTGTTAGTGCAGCTGTTCCAGCCGATCCGTCGAATCCGCTAATCCATTCGCGTTCTTTCCAGTGGTCGGCAATATATTCGCTCGCATGTGGGTCGGTGCCAGGGATAATGCATGCCGCAATTCCAATCTCGGCCATAGTGTTTTGTAGCAACGAAAGTCGTTTTTTGATTTGTTCCATCATTATTATTTCTATTTATTGATGTTAGAATAAGTGTTTTTGCAAAGATAGAATTTTTGATATAATATATTCGATTACTTATAGAAAATTAAGAAACTACATCATGTTTGAAAGAGAATACCTTTTATTGCACTCGTAGCGAAAAAATCACCCAATATAAAACTTCAAAATGTTTAAAGATGATTTTGTATTCTTAGTGTTTTTGCCTTGATACTTTGAAGTGTTGTTGTTTTTTTTTATTATTAATATTGCATAATGTATAGTTTAAAGTAGATATTTGCAGAATAATTGCAGATATTAAAATTAATAATGTGTTTTGTTACTTCTTAAATTCGATTTTTTAAAATACACTAGACTGTATCAGAACTTTTTGTATATCTAACCATTGGTTAGATGTGTTTGCAGTTTATTGGCTTTAAGGATGTGTGATGAATTTTTTATTTTATATGAATTTATGATACAAAGACCCATTTTTAGCTCTCACTATTTTGTGTTTTAATATTTATATTTGCAAAATAATTACAAATACTATTTTTAGATAAGTGAATATCTCATATTAAGCTAAAATTTTTTGATGATATGAAGTAAAGTCATTATGACATGGATATAAAACTGGATGTTGCGAATTGTGTTGCCGATTTTGATAATTCGATTGCCAAAGCCAAAGATTTGGGTTATCATGTAGCATACTCAAACGATGCCTTCGAACTTTGGTTTTATCTGCACTATCAGTATACAGATAATGAGAATCATAGAAGCTTTTATTACAATCAATTGAGCAAATTGTGGGATGTGAGCTACGAAAGAGTTGGGAAAAAATGGAAATTCTGTACCGAAAATTATAAACGATTGCAAGATGACCCGCGTGCCGATCAGAATATGGCTATACAAAGAGCTGAACGTTTGTTTGCCGCAAAACACGATTTGAAATACCACGAGCAAAACCCTGTAACAACGGTTTATGAACTAGTAAAAGTGCTTAATATAAGTATTAAACGATAGTTTTTGCTAAAATATTAATATGTATACAGCGTTTTTGGGTGTTGTTATATATTTTCATGTCCCTCCAATACGATGAGTTGGGGGGATTTTGCTTTAATGGATATTTTAATTTGATTTGAATAAATTACCGAATCCGATATAAATTCACTCGATGTTAAGTTTCTATACCATTTTTATTTATATAAAATAATGCATCACAAACACAAACCACATTTTCGTTAGTCCAAAATGCCTTTTCGTAAACTCATATAATTTTGTATTTGTAATAAATTTAATTTTGCAATGAGTAAAATATATTTTTCAATTTCATTCATTGCAAAACAAGTATTGTCAATCATATTTTTTTTAATCATGATATCATAAAGTGAAAATGAATTATGATACAAATTATATGCTTGATGTAAAAATTAAATTTAAAACATAAATTGTATGAAAACATTATTTACATTCATTTTTTGTATGTTGTTTGTGGCAGTTAATTTTGCACAAATTACAATTACCAACGAAGGTTTGCTGGCTTATTACAGTTTCGATACTGATGGTAACAATCAGCACGACAATCGTTTTCACTTGTCGGCAATTGCAAATGGGGGTTCGGCAATCCCAACTTACGACACCGGTAAAAAAGGCAATGCCGTGCGTTTTAATAAAAACAACGCACTTGTAAACACTGGCGAGCTAGCGAACTATTTTGCCGCAGCAACCAACAAATCGTTTAGTTTGAGTCTTTGGGTAAGTTATGGCGGTACGAACGGTACATTGTCGACATTTGTTGAGATGTTCGAGAGTTTGTTTATGCGCAATTCAAACCTATCGTTTGGCATGCTAGGATCCAGCAATGTATGGGCTACCGACCATGCCAATGGCATGTTGGGGGCGGGTTGGCGACATATTGTAGCAATTTACAATGCCCCTAGTTTTACTTTACAGATTTATCTTGATGGTAGCCTTGGTCGTGCTATTC
>CAZEVV010000327.1:0-2260 GCA_964515675.1 uncultured Paludibacter sp.
GTCAAATCCTTTTTTGAGCCATTGGGTTTTACATTGAAATGAATCATGCCCCGAAAAAACAAATTTATTCATAAAAAATAGTTCGTATTTTATCGTTATTTTTAAACCCCACAAAGCTACAAAAAATATTTTAATTTTCGTCACAGTATTATTGCAAAAATATACTGTATTTCGCTCTTGCATGGGTTTTGTGTGCTGTGTGGGTGGTGGAGCTGTAATTTGAGGGGGGGTGGCGAAATTAGCTTGTTGGTTTTTGTGGAGCTGTGCTAAGGTGGATGGGGGATGATGTTATCGAAAATATTATAGCGAAATACATAGATGTGTTCGATATATATGTTAATATTGTGGGTTTACTATTATTTTAATAGTTAAAAGTTGCTTATTATAATGTTAAAGCGTTCGAATTTTGCAACAAATTGTAATAAATCATTTATATTCGCAGCATCAAAACAATAAATAAATTATTCACTATTTATTATTATTTGCTGTAGTGTGTATTGCACTATGTTTATGATGAATGTCGTTTCTTTTGCAATCTACAAATTGAAGTGCATTGTCAGTAATAAAAAAATCAAATTAAAAACACAACTTATTTCATTATTTACTAATTAAATTAATTAATTACTTCCAAAAAAAAGGAGCTTATTTGCTTCGCAATTAGAATTTTATATTAAAACAAAGACATACTTGTTGGTGTGGGACGAAAAAAAAACGGCCCCGCAAACAGGCATACGGAGCCATTTTGAGAATTACACACAGTAATTACTTACAATGTGCACTGGTTCACACAGCAGCTGCAACAGTTTTGGTCGACGATGCAGCTGTTGTTGCGTTTAATAACTTGTTGGTTTTGCGTGTACTGCGTGCTTTAAGCTTGGCTTTGTATTGCGCTATTAGCGCATTAAGTTCAGCTTTGAGCTGGCGGTAGTCGATGTCGGGGTGCATGAGCGATGCGCTTTCAATTATTTGCAAGGCATCTTTCACATTTTTACTCACCAAAGCACGGGCCTGGGCGGTAAGTTTGTCTGCACTTTTGTTCAACTCGCTACGGCGTTGCTTGTTTAGCATGCGATACTGTGTGTGAGCAGCTTTGGCATTTTCCACATAAGTATTCAAACCCAGTGTTTCCAAAGCAGCTTTCACGTCGCTGCTGGCCTCAACACTCGCAAAAAACATATCGAAATGCTCGCTCGCTTTCACTGCACCCCATCGGTTGATGTGTGCTAAGTGATGGCGAATGCATGCCTCCACCTTTTTTGCATTAGCAATGTGATTACTGTCGCGCAAATACACATTCAGATAACTGACGAGTAAATTTGCGTTTTTGCATCGGTCGGCGTGCAATGCTTGCAACGGAACTGTGAGTTCGTGTTTGCCTTGCCGCACCTTCATTGCTGCTAATGCCGGCATAGTATCTGCCAACAAATTGTAAACCACTTGGAGCTTAAGCTCCTCCGAATTATGCTTCTCGATAATTTGAAGCATGTCTTTTGCAAACTGCGGAAACTCCGCTTTTTGCATGCTAACTATAGCAATTTTATCTGTTTTCATATTCTTTTATCATAAAAAATTAATTGAAAACGAAGATTAAACCACTTTCGTCTCGGAATGTAGTTATACAGCCTGTTATATATAGCTATGTTACCAAAGACTACACGCTTGTAATCTTCGTGCGTTTCCACATTCAATTTTCATTGCTTTACTTTTAACTTGAATTATGTAAACCCGGTGGGTGTTCATAATTAAGTTTTAGTAAATCAATTTGTTTGTGAAATCGTGATGAAATTTTAGTGATTTTTTTTTAATTATGGGCAATAAAAAATTAAAAACTTTTCAATAGTACTATATATATGTCTGAATTTATATCTATTGCGATGTTTGTTAGGTGTTTATGTTTTATTGTAATGTTGAAAAAAAATTGTGTAAAATTAATTAAAGAAATTTTTCTTTAATTTACCCATTGAAATAGTTGTTATAATGTGCTTTCACTGTATGTAATGCATGGAATTGTTAGCTATTTATGGCGATGAAACAAAGGTAATGTGATTGTTTAAGCTATGTGTAGTATCGAGTGTGTTTGTGTTTCGCTCAAAAATGGAGTTTGTATAAGCAAAGAAAATGAAGTGTTTAAAATGTTGTATTAAGTAATTTAGTTTGCTTTAAAATCAAAAATAAAATATTGTAGTTTTATAGTATTGCAGCCTGCAATAGTGTAAACCAGCATCAATGTTTACACTATTGCAAGCTGCAATGGTATCAA
>CAZEVV010000328.1:0-2244 GCA_964515675.1 uncultured Paludibacter sp.
AGCATCTGACTGTTAATCAGAGGGTCCTTGGTTCAAGTCCAAGAGGGAGAGCAAACCCATTGCCTTGCGGTGATGGGTTTTTTGTTGAAATATAATAAAAAACAACAAAACTAAGTGCATTAAAGCATAAAATGCAAAAATCTGACAAAATAATTTTGTAATGATTGCTATTTTGTGTACCTTTGCACGGTTTTATTAATAAAAGGCACATATGTCGAAATTTGCACTATACAATATTGTATTAAAAGACATAAAAAGCGACAAGGAAGTTTTTGAATTTCAATTGGATGACTCATTCTTTAAAAAGATTGATAGCCCCGAAGTTCAAAAAGGCAATGTAAAAGTTGTACTTACTGTTGTCAATAAATCGCATTCGTACGAATTGCAATTTATGCTCGATGGTGTTGTGGTATTGCCATGCGATCGTTGTTTGGACGATATGGAGCAACCCATAACCTACACGGATAAATTACAAGTGAAATTTGGTGCTACTTTTGGCGAAGAAGGCGATATTGTTATCGTACCACAACACGAAGGAGCTATAAACATTGCTTGGTTTTTGTACGAGTTCATTGTGCTGAGCGTTCCGCTAAAGCATGTGCATGCAACAGGCGAATGCAACAAAGGAATGACAAGCAAATTAAAACGTCATATCAGCAAAAGTAAAGACGATGATGACGATGACGATGTTGAATTAGACATTTTTGAGAGTGATGACAACAATGTAGACCCCCGTTGGGAAGGTTTGCAAAATATATTAGATAATTAAAATAGAAATCAATTAAAATAACAACAGAAAATGGCACATCCTAAGAGAAAACAATCAAAAACCCGCTCAGCCAAGAGAAGAACGCACTACAAAGCTGAAGCACCTACTTTGGCAACTTGTTCGAACTGTGGAGCGGCACATATTTACCACACTGTTTGTGGCGAATGTGGTTACTACAGAGGAAAATTGGCAATCGAAAAACTTGCTACAGTTTAATTGAAAAATTAAACATAAAGTTTTTATGCCTAAAAATATTTAAGCCCAAAGTACTCAAAACACTTCGGGCTTGATTTGTTTTTAGCAATACAATGTTTGCTTTGTGTAATAATTGTTTTATTAAAAACATATTGAAGCGTTTATTGTTATAAAACAGTATTTCATTAAAATTTACGAATTTATAAAACTATTTATCATATGTCTAAAATTCATGCAGTTATCACTGGTGTAGGTGGATATGTACCCGATTACGTTCTCACCAATCAAGAGTTGAGCACCATGATGGATACAAGCGACGAGTGGATAACCACCCGCGTTGGAATTAAGGAACGACGCATTTTGAAAGAACCCAACACAGGTACTTCATACATGGCTGCCAAAGCGGCCGAAGAGTTGTTTGCTAAAACGGGTACAAAACCCGAAGAAATTGACTTAATTATTGTTGGTACAACTACCCCCGATTATATTTTCCCTTCGTGCGCTGCAATGACAGCTGAGCGCTTAGGTATTAAAAACGCTTTGGCATTCGACTTACAGGCGGCATGCTCCGGATTTATTGTGGCACTTACTAATGCTGCAAGCTTTATCGAGTCGGGGCGCTACAAAAAAGTATTGGTGTTTGGTGCCGAAAAAATGTCGTCGATTACCAACTACAACGACCGCACAACAGCTCCTTTGTTTGGCGATGGTGCTGGTGTAGTGCTTGTTGAGCCAACTACCGACGATTTTGGACTTATGGACTCGATATTGCATACCGATGGGGTTGGTGTCAATCACCTTATGCTTAAAGCAGGTGGTTCGGCCAAACCAGCTTCAACCGAAACAATTCAAAATCACGAACATTCGGTATATCAAGAGGGTCAGTATGTGTTCAAACATGCAGTAACCAACATGGCCGAAGTGTCGGGTAACATTATGGAAAAAAACAACTTGAGCCCCGACGATGTTGCATGGCTCATACCTCACCAAGCCAATTTACGCATTATCGATGCTACTGTGCAACGCACCGGATTGGCTTACGATAAGGTTATTATTAATATCGAACGCTTTGGTAATACTTCGGCTGCTAGTATTCCGTTGTGTATTTGGGAGTCGGAAAAGAATTTCAAAAAAGGCGATAACATTATCCTTACTGCATTTGGCGCTGGCTTCACATGGGGCTCAGTGTGGCTCAAATGGGGATATTAGTTATGAGTTTTAAGTTTTGAGTTATGAGTTTTGAGCCTGCCAGGAACGAGGGAGTTTCGCGGTTGTTTTGA
>CAZEVV010000329.1:0-2213 GCA_964515675.1 uncultured Paludibacter sp.
TAAGTGCACGTCAGCCAGCCTGTGAACATAGGCGTGTGTTATGGGCTAGGTGTTTGATTTATTTTCTCCAGTTGTCAAATTTCCATTTCCAGCGTTCCAATTTCAGTTTGAGTTTCTTATATTTCCAATTTATATCAAACTTCTCATTTTCTTTTAAATTCATAGGTGTCGGGATTGTAATGTGAAATGGCGGAAAATCCGTGTCTTTGAACATGTAATCATCTTTTCGGAATCGTCTACTTGTCAATAATTCAATTATTGTTTTCTGTTTTGTCGCTTTAGCAACAGATACATTTATCCATACAGGAATTCTGTCAGAGAAACACAACTTTTCAACTACTTGGTCAATTGTCAAGGTTTCACTTAACTCTTTCTTTCTCCCTCTTAAATTCTTTTTCTCTTCATTGTCGAGGTGGTCACTCTCTTCAAGAACGTTCGGCTGAATAATGTAATAAACATTCTCGGAGAAGTCATTCCATGTGATTTTTCTCGCAATTTCTAAAGTTGTCTTTGAAATCTGGTGAAGATTCTCTTTAAATACTTTTTTTTCCATTCTTCCTAATCGTCTTAACTCAGTAATCCTAAATTTCTTTTTTTTCTACACTTGCCCATAACATTCCGCTATACGAACTTTATTACCTATATCCAAACTTCAAGTTCGTAAACATCCGCCTTATAATTGTTATTAATGTGTTTATTCTTATGAAATTCAATTAGTTATGAAATGTCGCGTTTTAATATTTGTTCTTATATTGGAATTAGAGTAAAAGCTTATTTGCCGCCATTTTCTACTTACATATAATCTCCAATAATTAAGCCGCAACAAATTTAGAAAGATTTCTTTAATCAACAAGCCTTTGCAAGCATTTATTTTGCTAAACTGTTGTGTTTGCATTGCTTCACGCTAGCGCTACAATATTACTGATGGTTTGTAGCGTAGCGCAGTTAGCAGTAGTGGTTTTTCTTTAGTCTGTCATTTTGATAGTTTTAGAATTTTAAAGGCTCCTTGTCCGACGATAAAAAATACAAATGTCCCAACGATAAGGTCGGGATATTTTGAGTTTGTCAAATAAACAAGTCCGCCCGCTACAAATACTCCAAGGTTTACAATTACGTCATTAGATGTAAAAATCATACTTGCTTGCATATGTGCATCCTTGCTTTTAGTTTTTTGGAGTAAATACAAACATAGTCCGTTGCCAATAAGTGCAAGAATTGAAATAATTATCATTGTCTGAAACACTGGAATTGTTTCTGCCCCAACAAATCGTCTGATTACTTCAATAAAACCAAAAACAGCAAGTGTCAATTGAAAATAACCTGCCGATTTAGCAATGTTTTTCTTTCGTGTCATTGTTCCACCAACTGCAAAAAGTGCAAGCCCGTAAACAATGCTGTCGGCAAGCATATCCAAACTATCGGCAACAAGTCCCATTGAGTTTGAAATAAAACCTGTTGTAAGTTCAAGTGCAAAAAAGAAAAAGTTAATGGCTAAAACTTGCCAAAGCAATTGTTTTTCTCTGTCAGATTTGTCGGTTACTGTTGTGTAATTGTCTGCCGAAACGCTGTCAATAATTGAAGTGTCAAACTTTAAGTTGTCAAGTCGCTTAAAAATTTGGTCGTGATTGCCTGTATGTAAAACGGTCAGTTGTCTGTTAGCAATATCAAAGTCTAACGATTTGATGTTGGTCAAGTCGGCAAGTTTCATCCGTATCATTTGTTCTTCGGATGGGCAGTCCATTTTTGATATTTTAAATGTCGTTTTCTGCATTGTTTATTGATTTTGGTTGGGTCGTCCTACCATATATACTAACATTTGTTTATGTGCCACGTTTATTGTATTTTAGCACAGTGTGGCAACTATATTTACTTTATAAAAACACTCTATACTTATTAAATGTTTCCAAATAAAAAATCTAATTTTATGAGAGTGAGTTCATGTCGTGTCACCTATCCATTTTGTTTATTTATTATACAGATATTATTACATTTAAAATCAGCTTACAATTCATAATCTCAACTATCTTTTTCCAAGCCGCAGCAAATTTATAAATAATACTTTAATTAACAAGCCTTTGTAAGCATTTTTTTTGGGAGTATTTTGGGGCTGCACGGAAATAAATATTCAATAAATAGCCTTTGCTGTGTTTCCTGCAAATTTGTTTGTGAGTTTTTTAGAGTGTTTGTTGCGCCATGTGCGAAATGCGAATGGC
>CAZEVV010000330.1:0-2183 GCA_964515675.1 uncultured Paludibacter sp.
GGGAAACTCGCATCAAAAACTGTGCCTGCATTGCCCAACACACGGTACAATTCTTCGGCAATGTGCGGTGCAAATGGTGCTAAAAGTACCACTAACGGCTCCAAAATTTCGCGTTTGTTGCATTTCAGACTCGAAAGTTCGTTTACACAAATCATAAATGCCGATACCGAAGTGTTGTACGAGAAATTTTCGATGTCGAAAGTAATTTTCTTGATGGTTTTGTGCAAAATTTTCAACTCTTCGGGCGTAGCTGCATCGTTGTTGACCAACAAATTAGCATCTTTGAAAAACAATGCCCACAAGCGTTTCAAGAAACGATGCACACCATCAATGCCATTGGTATCCCAAGGTTTGGATTGCTCCAAGGGGCCGAGGAACATTTCGTACAAACGCAAAGTGTCGGCGCCGTATTTATCCACAATATCGTCGGGGTTTACAACATTAAACATCGATTTCGACATTTTTTCAACCGCCCAACCACAAATATATTTACCATCTTCGAGTATAAATTCGGCATTCGCAAATTCAGGTCGCCATGCTTTAAATTTATCAATATCGAGTTGATCGTTCGATACAATATTTACATCAACATGCAAGCTTTGAAGAATAACTTCAAATGGAAGCAAATCAGCTATTAATTCATCTTCAATAATGTCAACTACTTTATTGTCTGAACTTCCATTTAATATTTTTTTAGATATAGAAAAATAGCTATCAACATCAATTCCATTATCTTTCAGATAGTTTTCTCCATACTGTTGTTTAATTTCCAAATTCAAGGTTGAAAACCATGATTCAAATTGGTGCGGATATGGGTAAAATATATTGTTTCTAATTTCATTGAAAAATTTATGTGAAATAAACAATTCAAATTTACTTCCATCTTTTTTTACAAAAATCACACGATACACAAAATTGCTTCGTCCCTGAATCATTCCTTGGTTAATGAGTTTTTTAAATGGCTCATCTTCGCACACCAATCCGAGGTCGAAAAGGAATTTATTCCAAAAGCGGCTATAAATCAAGTGACCAGTAGCATGCTCGGTACCACCAATATACAAATCGACATTGCGCCAATAGTCATTAACAGTTTTATCTACCAATGCTTTATCGTTTTTGGGGTCCATGTAGCGCAAATAGTAGGCCGACGAGCCTGCAAATCCGGGCATGGTATTCAATTCCAACGGAAAAATTGTAATATTATCGATGGCTTGCGTAGCTTCTATTTTTTGTTCAGCTTCGTTCCAACCCCATTGTGCTGCGCGTCCGAGTGGTGGCTCACCGGTTTCGGTAGGCAAATACTTATCAATTTCGGGTAGCTCCAAAGGCAGTTTATCAATGGGTAACATGTAGGGCAATCCATTTTTATAATAAACAGGAAATGGCTCGCCCCAATAGCGTTGGCGACTAAAAATTGCATCGCGCAAACGGAAATTCACTTTTACTTTTCCCAATTCATTGTCGGCCACATATTTTTTTGCTGCTTCGATGGCCTCTTTCACTGTGAGTCCATTCAAAAAGCCAGAGTTCATCATTATTCCCTCTTTGGCATCAAAACTTTCTCTGCTCACATCACAACCTTCGATAAGCGGAATGATGGGTAAATTGAAATGTTTGGCAAAAGCATAATCGCGGCTATCGTGCGCTGGCACAGCCATAATGGCGCCTGTACCGTAACCTGCCAATACATAATCGGATATCCAAACGGGAATTTCTTCTCCACTCAATGGATTAATTGCATACGAGCCTGTGAAAACGCCAGATATACGGCGGTCGGCCAAACGCTCACGTTCGGTACGTTTTTTCACCAATTCGATATAAGCATCCACCGCTTCTTTCTGTTCGGGCGTGGTGCATGTTTTCACATAATCGCTTTCGGGTGCCAATACCATAAATGTAACACCAAAAACGGTGTCGGCGCGGGTGGTGAAGACAGTAAGCACCTCTCCCCGACCCTCTCCGAAGGAGAGGGAGAGTGGGTTATTCGAATCTTTTGTGCTATCATTCAGTTTTGTCAAATTGTTTAATTCAAGAATTATTTTCTCAACAATAACTTGTGGAAAATTGATAACTTCATTATTTGAAAAACGTATAATTTTGTATCCTGACGATTCAAGTATTTTAGTTCTTTCGGCATCGAGCTCAATTTGTTCTTCTGTTAAATGATAATCACCATCAATTTC
>CAZEVV010000331.1:0-2165 GCA_964515675.1 uncultured Paludibacter sp.
TGTGTAATTACAACCACATCGCCCGATACCACATCGCCACGCAAAATGCCTTTACATGCAGTGTCTTGCGACGTAAATACTTTTGCTGGACCAGTGAATTTCCATATACTTTCGTCGACACCAGCCGTTTTTATTACGCAGCCATCTTGTGCAATATTACCTTTAAGTATAGCCAATCCACCATCAATTGTATAGGCATGTTCAATGCTACGTATGCAACCATCTGCTCTGTCGGCATCCAGTTCTTTATATTTGGCTGTTTGCGAACCCATTACAAGATTAAATTTCCGTCCGGGGGCACTTTTGTACAAATCTACAACCTCTTCGTCGATATTGCTCAATGTAATATCATATTTTTCGAGTGCTTGTTGCAATGTCAATCCATCGGCACGCGAAACATTTGTGTTGAGCAAGCCACCTTTTGCCAATTCGGCCAAAATGCCCATAATACCACCGGCACGGTTCACATCTTCGATATGATATTTGGCTGAGTTGGGCGCTACTTTACACAAACAAGGCGTTTTGCGCGAAATAGCATCGATATCGTCCATCGTAAAGTCCACTTCGGCTTCTTTAGCAATGGCCAAAATATGCAAAATGGTATTCGTCGAACCGCCCATGGCTACATCGAGTGTCATGGCATTAAAAAATGCATCGCGTGTAGCAATGGCACGTGGCAAAACACTTTCGTCGCCATCGCGGTAGTATTTATATGCATTGTCGACCACTTGTTTGGCAGCTTTTTCGAACAATTTCAAACGATTGGCGTGCGTTGCAACAATGGTACCGTTGCCTGGCAGTGCCAAACCAATGGCTTCGTTGAGGCAGTTCATCGAGTTGGCAGTAAACATACCCGAGCACGAACCACAGGTTGGACAAGCCGCATTTTCGACGCGCGAAACCTCTTCATCCGATATCGAATCGTCGGCAGCTTGTACCATGGCATCTACCAAGTCGAGATGCTTACCATCGAGCTCGCCAGCTTCCATTGGGCCGCCCGAAACAAAAACCGTTGGGATATTTAAACGCATAGCAGCCATAAGCATGCCCGGCGTAATTTTGTCGCAATTGCTAATACAAATCATGGCATCCGCTTTATGTGCATTCACCATATACTCCACACTATCGGCAATTAAATCGCGCGAAGGCAATGAGTATAACATGCCATCATGCCCCATCGCAATGCCATCGTCAATAGCAATTGTGTTAAACTCAGCAGCAAAGCAGCCCATTTTTTCAATTTCGGCTTTTACCTGTTGTCCTATATGATGTAAGTGAGCGTGTCCGGGCACAAATTGCGTAAACGAGTTGACAATAGCAATAAGTGGTTTACCCATTTGCTCGTTTGTCATTCCGTTTGCTTTCCAAAGTGCACGGGCACCAGCCATATGCCTTCCGCCTGTACTTGTGTAACTTCTTAGTTGGTGTTTCATTTTGTTTAAAATTTTAGCCTTATTCTTTTTTATCAATGCGATTTTATAAAAAATAAGCGTACATTTAAAAATTTAATCAACGTTTTATTGTAATAAAAATACTTGTTTAAAACATATGTATTGATATTTAGTTCGAAATAAACATGAAAGTTTATGCAAAAAACACCTTTGCTTTCATTATATTTATTCCAGAATTCATATCAATAAAAAAACCTTTCTCGCTTGTAGGTGAGAAAGGCTTCTTAATGCTTTTATAAATACATATAGTATACACACGACCCTACTCACCTCTGATATTTGACCAAAAGTAAAATGACACCGACGAGTAGAAGATATGTATAATTTGTAATCATTGTAATTATATTAATTCGCCTGCAAAGATAAAGCATTTTTCGATACAAACAAATAGTTCGTTATAAAAAAATCAATTTTTTATATAAATTGTAAGGCTTAGTGTTGTTTTAATTATAAAATGAACGAAATTTTACTTTCTAAAGTCTATAAAATATAATATTTACGCGAACATGTAATTAAAATTTGAATAATTATTGAGAAAACGCTATATTTTAGTCATAATATTTAGCATGCTTTTACAAGTACAAAAAAAAACTTCACACATTTATTAGGCATAGCGAACATATTTGAGTATTTTTGCATCATGAAACGAGCGAGGTATATTTTTTAAAAACTATCGAGCGTGCGAATTCGATTTTTACAATTTAAAAAGGTATA
>CAZEVV010000332.1:0-2160 GCA_964515675.1 uncultured Paludibacter sp.
TTAAAAGTATATTCGTAGTTTGAAAATTTGAGGTTTGAAGATTGTGAAATGACAAAATAGTTAATAAGTATAGATTATTTTAATAAGTAATTTTCCATACTCATTCCCCCTTTAGGCGTTTACCTCATGACGTAGGAGGGAGGGGTTAGGGGGCTGGTATTTAAATTGTAAATAGTAAATGAAAAAGTTATTTTTATTGCAGTTAATGGCATGTTTTATATTGCCTATGCAGGCGCAAAGTTTCGAGAGTAATTTTGCCAAACCGCTGTCGCAAGTGCTTACCGAAATTGAGCAACGCTTTGGTGTGCGCCTCAAAGTAGAAGTCGACACCGCAGGCAAGGTTTTGCCCTATGCCGATTTTCGTATTCGCCCTTATTCGGTGGAGGAAACATTGAGCAATGTGTTGGCAATTTTCGATTATAAATACACGGCGCAAGGCAATAAAAGCTTCAAAATAAAGGCTTACGAATACATGCGCCGCACGCCCGACGATGGCCGAAAAATGCTCGCTTACCTCAACACGCTTTACAACAACAAGGCCGAGTGGGAAAGTCGCACACAATGTTTGCGTAGCGAGGTGCGCGAAAAGCTACAAATCGATGCGGCGCTTGCACAGCGTGTGCCCACGAAGCCTGTTTTGTCGAAAATACGAAAATACGATGGCTATACGGTGCAAAATTTCAGCATCGAAACATTGCCCGGACTTTACGTAAATGGTTCTATTTATGCACCAGCACGCAAAGGCAAACACGCCCTTGTGCTTTGTCCTAACGGACATTGGGGTGGTGGACGCTACAATGCCGACGAACAAACGCGCTTTGCAACCCTTGCCCGCATGGGCGCTATCAGTGTGAGCTACGATCTTTTTGCTTGGGGCGAGTCGGAATTGCAGTTTGGCAGCGCCGTGCATCGCACAACAGTGGCGCATATTGTGCAAATAATGAATGGCATTACCCTGCTCGATTATATGCTCACTCGCAAAGATGTGGATCCAACGCGCATTGCTGCCAATGGCGGTTCGGGCGGAGGTTCGCAAGTGGTGCTGCTGGCCTTGCTCGACGACAGATTTACTGCCGCTTGTCCGGTGGTGAGTTTGGCTTCGCACTTCGATGGCGGATGCCCCTGCGAAAGTGGCATGCCCATACAATTGGCCTGTGGTGGCACCAACAATGCCGAACTTATGGCTGCTTTTGCACCCAAACCCCTTTGCGTAGTGAGCGATGGCAAGGACTGGACAGCTTCGGTGCCCGAACTCGAAATGCCTTATTTGCAAAGAATTTATGGCTTTTACGATGCCAAAAACAAACTTAACAATGTGCATTTGCCCACCGAAGGGCACGACTTTGGCCCCAACAAACGCAAGGCAGTGTACGACTTTTTTGTACAGCATTTTGCGCTCGATGCAAGCAAAACCGACGAATCGAAAGTGCACATTGAAGCACGCGAGGCCATGCTTAGCTTTGGCGACAAAGGCGAAAAACTACCCGCCAATGCCATGCGCAATTTCAACGATTTGGAGCGTTTGTTCAACAAAGCTGCCGACCGTCATGCGCACACCATGGCCGATATCGAACGCAAAAGCAAAGAGTGGGTAGCCACTTTGGCCCTGAACGATGCCGCCAAAGAAGAACGTTTGCGCCGCGTACTTTTCACGCACATGAAAGCCGTAACCGAGTGGCACAACAATCACCCGTACACGGTAGTTCCGGCAGGAATAAATCCACGCACGGGCGAAAAACTCAGCAATGTACACCGCGACGTGATAGCCTGCTCGGCCAAGCCCGAACACATACACAACGATTTTATGGCCGGCCTGCGCAAGGACCTCACCGAAGCGCAAGTCGACAAAATTCTCGACCTGTACACCATAGGCAAATACGATTTCACGCTCAAAGGCTTCAAAGCCATTGTGCCCGACATGACAGCCGAGGAAGAGCAATACGTAATACAACAGTTACGTTTGGCGCGCGAACAAGCCGCCAGCTACAAAACCATAAAGGGCGAAATGTCGGCCATATTCGAAATATACAAAGACAATATCGAAAACCACTTCAACAACAATGGCCGCAACTGGCGACAAATGTACAAAACATATACCGACAAGCTAAAAGCCGAGAAAAAGAAGAAGGAGGAGTAGTTTTGAGCCTGCCTCCTCCCTCA
>CAZEVV010000333.1:0-2150 GCA_964515675.1 uncultured Paludibacter sp.
CTTTGCATTCCAACGAAGCGTGTATTCAATCTTCAAATCCATCAAATCTTCAAATTATATCAATCTTCAAATCCATCAAATCTTTAAATCTTCAAATTCATCAAATCTTCAAATCTAATCCTAGTTTCCCTCCCTCTAAAAATATAATTCTTCCCTTCGGGGAATTTCTCATACAATCGTAAAAAGTTGGTGACGCACGAGGGCGACGAAAACACGATATTGGGAATATCGGATAAGTCGAGCGGCGATAAATTTTCGGGGTAAGTGTTGTGATACACGCTTACGGTGGTCACTTCCCAGCCCAATTTTTTCATCCCTTCGGGCAAAACTGGCAAACCAATGTCCGACCGCGGAATAAATAACCTACCTGCTTGAATCGCTTTATTTTCGAAATGCTTTAATAAACCCACCGACGATTCTTCCTCGGCCTGCACTTCGGGCACAATGCCATGCAGCTTCAACTCAGCCGAAGTTACGCGCCCTACTGATGCAATACGTAAACCAGCCAAGGCACGCGCATCTTTTCCTAATTTTTCCATTGCTTCGAAAAAGAAATTCACCGTATATCGACTCGTAAAAAATAGCCAATCGTATTTATTTAGCTGTCGTATTTCATGCTCCAATGCAGCATTGGGCCAAATGGCCTCGATATTTATTAATGGTTGATGAATGACGCGCCCTATTTGTTCGTAATGCTCCTTTTGTGTGCCTGTAACCAAATATTTGGGTTTAAGCACCGCCTGTTCGGCATTGTTGCGCAGTGCCACAACATCGCCAATAACAATAATTACTGGCGTTGGATATTTGTTGTTGTTTGCCGACAAATCATGCAAAGTGCTGAAAAACTCCTGTTGGTCGGGGCGCGAAACATTGTACACCAACATTACAGGCGTTTGTGCATTGCGCCCATCGGCAATGGCCTTTGCTGCAATTTGCTGTATGTGTGCACCTCCCATATAAACCACCACAGTATCGGTATTGGGCAAAGCAGTTTTTGGCGAATGACCTGTGATAAATGCCACCGAAGCAGCCACGCCACGATGTGTGAGCGGTACTTTTGTGAGGCTCGAAACGGCTGTGCCAGTAGTAACACCAGGCACAACAACCACTTCAACGAAATTGGCTTGCAAAAACTCAATTTCCTCGCCACCATGTGCAAAAACCATGGCATCGCCCCCTTTGAGGCGCACCACTTGTTGCCCCGCACGTGCAGCAGCAAGCAGCATCGCATTTATTTGCGCCTGCTCGAAGCTGTGTTTATCCTTGCGTTTGCCCACATATATTTTTTTTGCAATAAATTTATCCAAATACGCACTTTCAAGCAAGTCGTCATGAAAAATTATGTCGGCCGTATTCAAAGCCTTTTCGCCACCCAAGGTGAGCAAATCGGGATTTCCAGGTCCAAAGCCCACCAAACTAACTATGCCATATGAACTGCGAATATCTTTTGCGGCAAAAAGCGCTTTTAAATCGGCACGACCCGCCTTGGCAGTTATAGCCAAATTGCCCTGCAATGGGTGCGTTTCAAAAGGCAAAATTTCGGCAATTCTATGCGCCAAGCCCAAACGCTTCAAAGCACAAGTAGCCACTATCAGCGCATCAATTTCGCCATTATCAACCAATGCCAAACGCTGCTCAATGGTGCCACGTATGCTCACAATTTGCGCATCGGGTCGCAAAGCCAGCAATTCCCTTTTGCGTGTAGGCGAGCTTGTGCCAATGCGCGCTCCCAAAGGCAATGTGGCCAATGTTGCAGCTTCTTTGCTTGCCAAAGCATCTGTTTGGTCGAAAGCCTCAAAAAGCGCTATAAGTTCAATGCCATTGGGCAAAGGGTAAGGCAAATCTTTGGCCGAATGAATGGCAATATCAGCATCGCCAGCAAGCAAAGCATGGTCCAACTCACGCGTAAAAATATCGGCGGGCGGATTTTCGAGCAAAGAAATTTGGTGGTTTTTGTCACCAAACGATTGCGTCTCTATCAATGTATAATTTATATGTGGAAATTGCGCAAACACCTCCTTCACCTGCAACAAAGCAAGCGGACTGTTACGCGAAATAACACTAATATTTGTCATGCTATATCTATTCATTATTGTATCAAAAAATTTACATTTTATAAACTACATGAGAAGCATACAACAGTACGAGGA
>CAZEVV010000334.1:0-2135 GCA_964515675.1 uncultured Paludibacter sp.
TTAATCAAAAAAAAAATGAAACAGACAGAAAAATCATTAGCATTATTGCTATTTTTTGCCATGACTTTATTTTCGAGCTGCACAACAGCGCGCAATCCTTATGCAAAGTATTTCAAGGATTTGCCTTTTGAGATGAACGAAATTAAACCACCAAAGTTTAAAAACAACACAGTATCAATAGTTGATTTTGGAGCCGTAGGCGATGGTGTTACTATGAATACCGAGGCATTTGCCAAGGCATTCGAAGCATTAGAGAAAAAAGGTGGTGGCAAATTACTTGTACCGGCTGGTGTTTGGTACACGGGTCCTATCGTATTTAAATCGAACGTGAATATGCACCTCGAAAAAGGCGCATTGATACTTTTCAACCCCGATTTCGATTTGTATCCTTTGGTCGAAACAGTTTTCGAAGGTTTGGATACTCGTCGTTGTCAATCGCCTATTTCGGGTCGTAACCTTGTAAACATTGCCATCACTGGCGAAGGTTCAATCAATGGTTCGGGTCAGTACTGGCGCCCATTGAAAAAAGGCAAAGTTACCGAAAAACATTGGAGAGAAACACTTCGCTCGGGCGGTGTGTTACTTGGCGACGATTATTGGTTCCCTACACAAAGCTCGCTCGATGGTCACCTTATCAGCGATATGAATGTGCCACGTGGCGAAATGTCCGAAGAAAAATGGTTGGCAGTTAAAGATTTCCTTCGCCCTGTAATGGTAAGCTTTATCGAGTGTAAAAATGTATTGCTACAAGGCGTATTATTCGAAAACTCACCAAGTTGGAATGTACATCCATTGATGTGCGAAAATGTAATTATCGACAATGTGTTTATTCGCAACCCAAGTTTCTCGCAAAATGGCGATGGTTTAGACCTTGAGTCATGCGTAAATTCGTTGATTGTAAACAGCACATTCGACTGTGGCGACGATGCAATTTGTATCAAATCGGGTAAAGATGAAGATGGTCGCCGTCGTAATCGCCCAACCGAAAATGTTGTGGTCGAAAACTGTAAAGTCTTCAAAGGCCATGGTGGATTTGTTGTAGGTAGCGAAATGTCGGGCAGCGTGCGCAATATATCGGTACGCAACTGTCAGTTTTTAGGAACCGATGTTGGCTTGCGTTTCAAGAGTACACGCGGTCGTGGTGGCGTTGTCGAAAACATTTATATCAGCGATATTTATATGTTCGATATCATTACCGATTCATTCCTTTTCGACTTGTACTACGGTGGCAAATCGGCTTCTGAGTCGCTCGAAGCTGGCGACGAGCCAGGTGCAAAACCAGCGTTATTGCCTGTAACCGAAGAAACACCTGCATTCCGCAATATCTATGTAAACAATTTGGTGTCGCGCAATGCACGTCGTGCCATGTTCTTCAACGGTTTGCCCGAAATGAACATCGAAAACATCAATGTTGAAAATGCAGTTTTCTCGGCACGTTTTGGAGCTACAATTTCCGAATCGAGCAATATCAATCTTAAAAACGTAAAAATTGTTCCTAAAGAAGGCCCAGCGCTAATTCTGAACAATGTGACAGATGTAAATATTGATGGTTTCCGTTTCCCCGAAGGAATGATTGAGCCATTGAAAGTTACAGGAACAAATAAAAATGTTTCACTTCCAGCTAATTTGAAATAGTCAGTACTGAATTTTCATTTTAGGACAAAGGTTTTGATAGCGAGTTTACGATAGTTAATCATCGTAAACTCGCTATTCATTTATGAATATCTGTGTTCATTTTCAAAGAATTCAGATTGTTTTCTTATTATTAACACCCCATAAAATGTGCATTTCGTATTTTGGCATAGCTATTGATAATTAAAATGCAGGTATAGTTAACGACATTCATAAATGTTTTTTTTTTAAGAAAATAGGTTTTTAGAGTAATAGAATACATTTGATTAGGTTTTTTTTAAGGTAATGCAGGAATACAGTTTAAAAAATTGTGTTCCTGTTTTTTTTTAATGTATGCTATTATTAAAAATAATTTTCTACATTTGCAATAATTATACATAAAAACAACATTTTGTCGAATTTAATCAAACAAAGCATGAGCAGTTATTTGGTTTTATCGCACATAATTTTCACTCTCTTCCCCAAAAAGTTTACCTAATTTTTAATTGTGCAAAATTTCTTTG
>CAZEVV010000335.1:0-2118 GCA_964515675.1 uncultured Paludibacter sp.
TTCAAATCTTCCAAAATAATTCCTACCTCGTCGTTCCCCTAATAATCAAATTTGTTTTCACAATTTTGTTGCTATATTTCCCTTGGGTTACACCATTAATTTTGTCGATGAGGAGTTTTGCTGCATGTTTTCCCATTTCGTATCCATGTTGCTCCACGGTGCTAAGCATAGGGTCGCAAGCCTTTGCAAGTTCGCCATCCGAAAACCCCATTATGGCTACATCGTTGGGTACGCGGAGTTTTGCGAGTTTACATGCATACAATATGCCCGCTGCGCAGTGGTCGTTGATTGCAAAGAAACCATCAGGTCTGTCGGGCCTGTCAAGTATTTCGGGTGTAATAATAATAGCCTCTTCGCGTGTGTCGCATACTTTAATAAGCGATTCGTCGACTTGCATGCCATATTTACGCAAAGCATCTGCATAACCATTTTTTCTGTTTTTCGAAATTTCGAGGTGCAAGGGCGAGCTATAAAATGCTATGCGTTTACAGCCAGTTTGTATCAAATATTCAACCGCCTGAAAAGCACCAGCATAGTCGTCGACAACAACACGGTCGGTGTTAAGGCCAATACATATGCGGTCGAAAAACACCAACGGTATGTCACTTTCAATTATTTCTTCGAAATGATCGTATTTTGAAGTGTGTTTTGCCAACGAAGCCAATACGCCCGATACACGCGTAGCAATAAGAGCTTTCGTGTTGCGTACTTCCTTGTCGTAATTCTCGTCGCTTTGACATAAAATTACATTAAAGCCCTCGGTATTTGCTACCTGCTCGATGCCCGATAAGATAGAAGAGAAAAAATAATGCACAATTTCGGGTACAATAACGCCAATTGTATTGTTTTTGCTCATGCGCAAACTCAAAGCAAGCGTATTG
Organism: uncultured Paludibacter sp.; assembly: GCA_964515675.1. GTDB lineage: Bacteria > Bacteroidota > Bacteroidia > Bacteroidales > Paludibacteraceae > Paludibacter. The sequence continues at coordinate 882 of CAZEVV010000335.1, forward strand.
GGCTTGTAGTTGAATTCTTTGGCGTATTTGTTCACAGCATCTTTTGTGTCCTGACTAATGTCGGGATGATTTTTCAATGCACGCGACACTGTCGAGGCCGAAATGTCGAGCGCACGGGCTATGTCTTTGATTGTTATTTGTGTTTTTTTTATCATCCTATTAGCAATGCAATTTGTATTTATAATATGAGCAATATAATATTTCGAATTATTGAAAGCAACAAAAATTTCAATATGTGTTTTTACACAATAGTACTGTTTTGTTGTGTATAAAAAATCAGATTTAAAACTTTTTTCCGCGTCGATTGTTTACTCATTTAAACATAATATTGATACTTTTTGCTTGATATATTATGTCTTATGAATTTTCGATGTACAAAGATATAATACTTTATTTAAATAATAAAGAAAAATCGCTAAAATCGTTAGATTATATCGCAAACGTTTGCATAGAATTTTCGCACTTTATCACTAAAAGAAAATCACAAATCATGTTGAATGCTCTATTTTTGCCACGGATTCAGACAGAAACAAAAAACAATTTTTGAGTGCAGATGTACAATAACCCCAAAAGTGCACATTTAGGGATGTATATCGAACTTACAAATTGGAAGTTGTTCTAATAATATGACAAACTATTAATAAACAATATGTTCAACCTTAAAAAAAGAACTTGCATGAGGTACTTACATTTTAAGATTAATCAACGAAGCTTTGCAACATTGCTTTTGATGTTGGTTTTTGGCGTTTCTATGTATGCGCAACAAATAAGCATTAAAGGAGTTATTACCGAAGCTGCCAATGGCGAGCCAATTATTGGTGCCAATATCATCGAAAAAGGCACAACCAACGGAACCATTACCAACTTCGATGGAGAGTTTTCGTTATCGGTACAAGCCAATGCTACTATTATAGTAAAATATGTTGGATTTCAGGACCAAGAAATTGCTGTTGCTGGAAAAACAAATTTTATTATCCAAATGAAAGAAGACGCCATAGCGCTACAAGAAGTGGTGGCTATTGGGTATGGTTCGCAAACCAAACGCGAAATCACAGGTGCTGTTTCGAGCATCAAAGCCGAAAGTTTTAATAAAGGTATTCAAAGCAGTGCAACAGGGCTTTTGCAAGGTAAGGTTGCTGGTTTAAATATTGTGAAACTTGGTGGTGGTGATCCTACAAACAAAGATTACAATGTACAATTACGTGGTGTAGGTTCGTTGCGAGGAAGTCAATCGCCA
>CAZEVV010000336.1:0-2110 GCA_964515675.1 uncultured Paludibacter sp.
AATTTCAAGCCGCTTGTGCATAAACGATAACCACTTACTGTGTCGGTAACTATCTTCTTTATCTACAAAACTATCGTTGTATTTAAAATCTTTGTTACCTGTATTATAAGGCGGGTCTATATAAATTACATCAATTTTACCTTCGTGTGTAAAAGTAAGTGCAGTAAGTGCATGCAGGTTGTCGCCTTCGATAAGGATGTGATTAACACCCCTCCCCAGCCCTCCCCCAAGGGGAGGGAGATTGGGTTGTTGCAACTGTTGCTCGTTTTGAAGTTTTTTGGAATCTTGCTCGTTCTGGAGGTTTACTTTTTGAGGCTCTATTGATTTATTTTGCTGTACCTCAGTATCAAAAAGAGATGTTTGCATTGCATTCTTTTCCGATTTCAATGCTTGCAAATTAGCAACATTTTCGGATGTCGCACTCTCCCCTCCTGTGGAGGGGCTGGGAGAGGCCGTTATTCTCCTTTCCTCCACTTCGCGCAGCACTGGCAAATGTGTACGCAAAAGTTCTTCGGCATCTTCGGGTTTATCTTCCCACACAAGGCCGTATTTTTTTGTATTGATAAGATTGATAAGGTACGAGCGCTCATCGGCGCTGAGATGGTCGGAGCTTTTTATTTTTTCGAGCAGACTTTGTTTATCCATGGATTGCAGCTAAATTTTTAATTTTTACAGCTCCCCACCATTGCCCAAATAAGATATAAAAGTCGGCGCATAAAAAAAGCGCGAACTAAATCCTTATCCGTCCCCCAAGCCCCTAGGAAGGCCACACAGAAATGATAAGTCAAAAGCCCGCGCCGTTTTGGCACGAGCATTTTGCTCATTGTATCTAATACTGTATGTTCGCAAAAAAGAAATTTCTCAGGTTTCTGGGGTGCGCGAACAATAGCAGAATGCTATTTATATATTAATTAATTTGTTATGTACTTATTGTTGTAAAATTATTTTGTTTTTAATATTTTGTTTTTATGTTGTGGAGCAAGCTCCTTGTATTTTGTTTTTTTATATGCGAACTGATTTTTTATATTTTCAATCGTTCGCCATATTGCAAAATCTGATTCACTATTGCTGAATTGCTGTTGAATTCGTTTTTAGTAAATGCATGCGGCTCAATCAAAGTTTCGTCTCCTTTGCGAATAAGCATTAGCTTCACATCGGTTTCGAACGTACGTTTATCACTATCTTCCAACACAATAGCTATATCTATATCACTATTCTCGTGCTGCTTACCACGCGCATATGAGCCAAACAACCATGCCTCGGTGAAATTCAAATCCGATTCACGCACTCTTAACAAGTATTCTTTACTTATTTTTAAAGCTGTTTTTTTATCCATAATCTGCAATTTTTTATGTTTTCTATCCATTCGGCAGTAAAACTTTCGGTACAAAGTAAATAAAAACTTTGCTTATAATCGTCATATCGTGCATTAATATTAAATCTTGAAATGGTATCTAGTGTTATTCTTTGTTCCATTTCAATTTCAATTCCAGCCTTTTCGCATATACGTCTTAAATCATGAATAAGTGGAGGATATTCTCCTGTTTTTTTTACAAACAAAGCTTTAAGTAATTTCTCAATCACCAAATGTCCAATAAAAAGCGACCAACTGAAATTTTTCGTTTCATATAAGTCATTCATTGTTTTGAAATCCTTATCGGCACTTTCAATCCAATAGTTACTAATGCGTTCTTTGTCAAAAGCTTTATCCATTATCCTACATGTTAATTTCAATTGATTAATTCGCCATAAAACAAAATCACACTTAGAAATTACTTTCTATACAAATTTAATATCAATGCTTTATTCAGAAATTGTTTTTTATGTTTTGTTTTTTATGTTTATCATTATGCCCTCGTTTTTACAAGGCCATTATTTTGTTTTACTTATCTTTTTCTATTTTATATTGCGCCATTGGCTCGCTGGCTATTGGGCCTGGTGAACTTAGGGCTATTTCAATTCCTGTTTTTTGAATCTCGAGCGCCAATGGGTTTGTTGTGTTAAACTCACTTTCGCTTATCGGATGAGGTTCAATCCGCAAATCGATGCTTCGTCGCACTCGCATCATTTGCATTTGAGTATCAAAAAAATCAGTCATATTGCCCAATAC
>CAZEVV010000337.1:0-2103 GCA_964515675.1 uncultured Paludibacter sp.
ATCGGTTTTGGTCCTACGACATGCAGAAAGCGGTGGATATACCTGATGAGTTATTGATTGAGAAAACATTAATATACTTGGATATCGACGATATTAATTTGTTGTTTCAAGCATTTCATTACAAAAAAATAAAACAAGTTTGGCTCGAACGACTTGTAATTCAAGGAGATTATTATGCTAGCTTAAATAGATTACTTGCGTGGATGTACTTTAATATTAAAAATCCAGACAGGTATCTTAAAACCATCGAATATAAACATTTAAAAAGTTTGCAATGAAATCGTTAGCACCCCATACGCATAAGATATTTGATAAAGTATGTTCACTTAATTGCATTCAACCATTTTGTTTAGTTGGAGGAGCTGCAATCGAAATTGAGAATTTTATAAAAGAGCAAATCAAAAAGCATTATTGAATATATGCAAGAAAATAAATCGCTAAAAGAAACTGAGATTTTCGGCGAACCGAAATTAAAACAAGAAGGCTGCCTACTTTCAATTGTTTCGCCGGTGTACCGTGCCGAAAACATTGTAAAGGAACTGGTAAAACAAATCGTAGAGCAGGTTTCGACAATTACTGAGGATTTTGAAATAATTCTCGTAAACGATGCCTCGCCCGATAACTCATGGAGCATAATACTGGACGAATGTGCAGCCGATGCTCGCGTGAAAGGGATAAACCTCAGTCGTAATTTCGGACAGCACTATGCCATAACCGCTGGTTTAAATTATGCCAAAGGCCAATGGGTGGTGGTGATGGACTGCGACTTGCAGGATCGCCCCGACGAAATACCCAACTTGTATCGCAAGGCGATGGAGGGCTATGATTCGGTTTTTGCACAGCGCCAAATGCGTACGGATGGCTGGATAAAAAAACGCCTTTCGAAATCGTTCTATCAACTATTCAGTTATCTTACCGACACGAAGCAGGACCCAACTGTAGCCAACTTTGGCATTTATCGCCGCTGTGTAGTGGATGCAATATTAAGCATGAACGACCAAATTCGCTTTTTCCCTACAATGGTACAATGGGTAGGTTTTAGGAAGTTTTATTTGCCCGTGCAGCACGCCGAACGTTTCGAAGGAAATTCGACATACAACCTCAAAGGCCTATTCCGATTGGCACTGAACACCATACTTGCATTCTCCGACAAGCCCTTACGTCTTACTGCAAAAGCGGGTTTTACAATTGCAATACTATCTTTTGCGCTTAGCTTGGCTTACTTGGGCATGTACCTAAGCGGACACATTCAAGTTATTGGTTTTACAAGCATAATACTTTCCATGTGGTTTTTGGCAGGTATAATTATGATGATATTGGGCATGGTGGGCATTTATATTGGAAAAGTGTTTGAGAAAGTAAAGGAACGTCCAACTTATATTGTTGCCGAAAGTAAAAACATATGATTGAACATTTGGCTTGGGATAGTGACTTTTTGGGCTTCGAAACGGCTATGATACAATGTGAAAACATTAACGAAATTGAAGCTTGGATAAACAAAGCGCGAAACGAAAACTACCGTTTGTTGTATGTTTTTGGAAATGATGACTTGTGGATTGATGCAGCTATTTTACAAAAAAACAATGGCAAATTGGTCGACAGAAAAGTTGTTTATGAACTAAATGCAGACACAACAGCAATAGCAAATTTCGAAAAAACAGCACTTTACACATCCAATGCTGTAAACCATGATTTACAAGCACTGGCTTACGAAAGTGGTAAATACTCGCGTTTCAAAACCGATGAACACTTTGCACCCCAAGTATTCGAAAAAATGTACGAACTTTGGATGCTAAATTCGGTAAACGGAAAAATGGCCGATGCAATTTATACGGTTGAGGAAAACAGTAAAACGCTTGCTATGGTTACATTGAAAGCTAAAAGTGACAGTTTGCATATTGGTTTAATAGCCACAGCACCCCAGGCGCAAGGCAAAGGTTACGGCAAGCAACTCATAAACCGAACATTGCAAGTGGCAAAAACTATGGGATTGTCAAAAGTTGAAGTCCCAACACAATACGACAATAAGCAAGCATGTGGTTTTTACGAAGCCTGTGGTTTTAAAGTAGCTAGCATTCGTAATATTTATCATTTTTGGTTGTA
>CAZEVV010000338.1:0-2087 GCA_964515675.1 uncultured Paludibacter sp.
ACAGGCAAATCGACACGTACGGGTTATTATTTGCGTAAATTAATGAAAGAGTCGACAAATCTCGACCCGAATAATCCTAAAACAGAAAAAAACTATTTTGCGCGTATTCGTTATACCGAGATTTATTTAATTTATGCCGAAGCTGCTAACGAAGCTTATGGCCCATTAGGAATGGCACCGGGCGCAACTTATTCGGCCTACGATATTGTAAAAGCTATTCGTCAGCGTGCCGGAATTACTGGTGGCGATGCTTATCTCGAATCAATAAAAGGTGATAAAGAGAAAATGCGTCAACTTATTCGCAACGAACGTCGTCTCGAACTTTGTTTCGAAGGTCACCGTTTTTGGGATTTGCGCCGTTGGAAAGAAAACTTAAATGTAACGGCTCGTGGTATTGGTATCAACAATGGTATGGTCGATTTGGGTGCATTGGGTTTAGGTGTTGATATTGAAGCTCGCCGTTTCGAAAACTATATGTACTACGGTCCTATTCCATTGAGCGAAACACTTAAATGGAGCAATTTACAACAAAATACTGGTTGGTAATTGATGCATATTTGTTATTTTTGTGTGGCCGTAAAAAAGTTTAAAACTTAAACTTGCGGTCGCACAAAATATCAAAACAAAGATTTTCAAATGCCTTGAATTGTATGACTATAATGCTTTCTTCAATTCAGATTTTGTAAATGCATAATAACTGCTTAAAATACTCACACATATTCTTTCGTTTAATGCAAATTGATAGAGTGTGTAAACTTATAAAGATTAAAATATAATCGTATGAAGAAATATTTTTTATTATCGTTGATGGCAATGTTGCTCTTTTCGTGTAGCAATCAGGATCGCGAATTTCCTGATTTTGATTACTCTACTGTGTACTTTGCATATCAATATCCGGTAAGGACGCTTACTTTGGGCGAAGCCATTTTCAATAACGACTTAGACAATGCGCACAAGGTAAAACTTATGGCTACTTGGGGTGGCGGATACACCAACAAAAAAGATGTAGTAATTGATATTGCTGTTGATCCTACTTTGTGCGATAACGCACGCTTCAAAAGCAATAATGCCAATATTCAAGTTATGCCAGCCAACTACTACGAGTTGGCAAGCAACAAAATTAACATTCCTGCGGGTTCAATTATTGGTGGTGTCGAAATTAAATTGACCGAAGCTTTTTTTAATGACCCATTGGCTGTTGGCAGAAACTATGTAATACCTGTGGTAATGAACAAAGTTACGGGAGCCGACTATATACTCACCGGAAAAGCGCAAAGTACTGTTGCTAGTCCGAACCGTAATATCGCAGATCATTGGACTGTGTTGCCAAAAGATTATGTGTTGTATGCCGTGAGATATATTAATACATGGGATGGAACATATATGCGTCGTGGTAAAGATGATATCACTACTACTGCAGGTACTACTAGCTCTGTTCGCCGTAAAACGAGTGTTGAACTCGATGAGCTTTGCAAATTGAACACGCTTTCGCTTACAAAATTAGAGTTCCCTGTTAAGTATTATAATGCAAATAATGAAGTGGTTAATCAGGCCTCGCTCGAACTAACTTTTGATAGCAATGGCAATTGTACTATTAGTTCGCTTACTGCTGGTGTAACGGCAACAGGTACTGGTAGTTTCAAAAAGAAAGGCGAGTTGAAAAGCTGGGGTAATAAAGACCGCGATGCGCTTTATCTTGATTACTCTATCGATTTTGGCACAAAACAGTTTGCTACAAAAGATACGCTTGTTGCACGCGACCGTGGAATCATAATGGAAACCTTCGAGGTTGTTGTTCAATAGTTATTCGTAGCAAATCCGAAACAATTTGTTTCTGCTGTAAACGAGTATATTTTTACAAACAATTATTTTTTGTGCGGGAGAGAGTGTGTGTGGCATTTTGCGATACAGCTCTCTTCCTTTTTTCTGAACTCAGTGTTTTTGTTTTATTAAATGAATTCGTTTTTGTCACTCATAGCATGTGTTTTGAATCTATATTAAGCGAATAAAATAGCATTGAATCCTCAAGGTGTTTTTGTTTGTAATGTATGAGAGTTAACATTTGATACCTCATTTTGTATACGCTT
>CAZEVV010000339.1:0-2084 GCA_964515675.1 uncultured Paludibacter sp.
AGCTGTGTATTGCGAGCGTCTCTCGTACCCGCCGTGCGAAAAACTCATTCGATGTTGCGTCATTCAGTCCCAATTCTCTTATCTGTGTAAATCTGTATTCCTATCTGTGTAAATCCGTGTTCTTATCTGCGTAAATCTGTATATTCAATCTGTGTAAATCTGTATATTCAATCTATGTTTTCAATCTATGTATATTGTTTTCAAACTAAAATTTTATATCTTTGCAATTACGAAATGCTAACGGCAAAAATGGCTGCAAAATAGCAAATAAAAACATGCAAGGAATGGATATCGAAACAGATTATTTAGAACGTTGTGTAAACACTTTGGATAAAGCTTACGAACTATTGTTGTTGGCGCAAGTGAGTGATACAAAGGGTGATATAATGTATGATTTGTATCGTTCGGCATGTGTTAAGGAGTTCGAAATAATTCTCGAACAAAGCGCTAAGTTGCTCAAAAAAGTGCTTAAACCCTATTTTGCTAGTTCAAAAGCCGTTGATATGCTGGTTTTTAAAGATGTTTTCAGACATGCATCATTGCATAGTATTATCGATATTGAAAGTTGCGAACGTTGGCTGCAATATCGCGATAATAGAAATGCAACAGCGCACGATTATGGCAGTGGCTTTGCCGAAGAAACGCTCAAGCTGTTGCCACAATTTATTATCGATGCCAGAAATCTTATTTTTGCTATCAATAAACAAAATCAATAATGTTGTTACGCGAGAAAGATAGAGAAGAGTTGCAAAAGCTATTCGAAACCATAGCCATTCCGGTTGAAGTGATAGCTTATGGAAGCCGGGTAAATGGCACAGCACACGAGGCCAGCGATTTGGATTTGGTTATTCGAACACAAAACCATGCGCAGCTCGATAGGGAAGTGTTTGCAACTTTGGTCGAGAAAATTAAGGACAGCAATATCCCCATTTTGGTGGAGTTGAGAGACTGGGCTACTTTGCCTGCAAGTTTTCACAAGCAAATTGAGAAAAATTGTCGGATAATTTATTCAAGCATATAACGAGAGCGAATATTCGGGCTATTGCGTTATCGCCGATTTATCTCCCGTTGGTTGCAAACCGTGCTTTAAAACTTGGTAAGGAATATAAATAAAATGAATATGTATTTAGCAGTTATACATGTAGAACCATTAGCAAATTACCAATTAAAGTTGACATTTAAAAATGCTGAAATTAGGGTGTTTGATATGAAACCATATCTCAACTTAGGTATATTTAATGCGTTAAAAGACGAAGCATTGTTTAATACTGTGCACATTAGTTTTGATACCATTGCGTGGAATAATGAAGCTGATATGGACCCAGAAATTTTGTATGCCGAAAGCACAGCATTGGAATGCCAAATAGCCAGCGAGCCAAAAGCGCAATATAAAATAGAAAAAGATAAGTAAAGCAAAATAATGGCCTCGTAAAAACGAGGGGCATAATGATATATGATAAATATTGAAAAGCAAATAGATTATTGGTTTAAAAGTGCCTTTGATGACCTTGAAACGGCAAAAATACTTATTGTAAATAGGCGATATTTGCAAGGTCTATTCTTTTGTCATTTGGTTGTTGAGAAGGCTATTAAAGCAATTGTGGTGAAAAATACTGCCGAAATTGCACCTCGATCACATAATCTTTTGTATTTATCTGAACTTGCAGGAATAAGTTATAATGAGGATGATGAAAATTTTCTTGGTATTCTAATGAAATATCAACTACAGGGGCGTTATCCTGATTATAATCCATTAATACCCAATGAAGAAAAGGTAAATGTGTATTTGTTTAAAACAGAAAATTTATTGTTATGGTTAAAGCAGAGGTGATTGAACTAATAAAAAAATACATTATGTTGCTTAATACAAGTGGCATAGCTGTATATAAAGCATATTTGTTTGGCAGTTATAGCACCAATACTGCCACCGATGCTAGCGATATAGATCTTATGATTGTATCAGAAAACTACGATGAGACTGACGATGAAGTAGTAGGTAAAATATGGCGACTTACACGAAAGGTAAGTACTAAAATTGAACCATTTTTGATTGGCGTAAATAAATTCAGAATCAGCAATAATTC
>CAZEVV010000340.1:0-2080 GCA_964515675.1 uncultured Paludibacter sp.
TGATGTTCAGAAGATTAAATAGCATATATCGTAAAATAAATATAAATATTAATGCCGTGTTGGAATGACTATTTTAGTTTTACATGTTGATGTTTGAGATTCCTCGCTACGCGTCGGAATGACAGGTTCATTTTTTTTGGGGGGGAGAGGGAGATTTGGGCGGCAAAGCCGCCCAAATCTCCCTCTCCCCTTAATACAATTATGCATTGTCATTCCGATTGAGAAAACAAGTGTAGCGAAGTTTTCGATATGAGCCTGCCTGCTGCAGGCAGGGAATCTCAATTGTTTATGCATTTCAAATTACGATAGTCATAGAAGTCTGAATCTTCAAATAATATCAATCCCTCAAATTATTATTTTAAAAAATTATTCCGGCTTCCATTTATTCACAATATCAACAAACTGTTTGCGATAGCCATTGGGGTCGAAAGTTTTAGCATTTTCGACATATGTAAGTACCATGGCTTTGTTGGCAGTGCCTGCAAATTTCGATTCGCGCAAAATGAGTCCGAAAGCCGAAAGCGAAATGGCGAAGCGCATGTTTTCGGATGCCGAAAGCGCTGCCACAGGGGCTGTATTTACTTCGTGCTGTATAAGGCGACTGTTGGCTGTTGCTGGTTTTTTGTATCTGAAATCGAAACGTGCATAGGGTTCGTTGGCAGTGTTGGGGGCAAGTTCCACTTCGTAAATTGCCGTAATGGTTTGGCCGGCACCTATTTCGCCACCATCTTTTTTGTCGTCCTCAAACTCTTCTTGTTTCAATGCTCGATTTTCGTAACCTATCAAACGGTATTTTAAAACCTTGTTGGGGTTAAAATGTATTTGAATTTTCGCATCCTCGGCTATGGTGTAGAGTTTCGATTTTTCGTGAATAAAAATTTTCACCAATTCGTCGGCTGTGTCGATATACTCGTAGTTACCATTGCCATTGTTGGCAATTTGCTCCATCATATGGTCGTTGAAATTACCCATGCCCACACCCAATGCAGTGAGGTATATGCCTTTGTTTCGTTTTTCTTCCACCAGTTTTATTAACTCATCAACCGACGATGGCCCCACATTAAAATCGCCATCGGAGCCAATAATGATGCGATTGTTGCCGCCCGGAATAAAGTTTTTCTCAATAATTTCATAGGCCGTGTAAATGCCTTTAGCACCCGCTGTTGAGCCGCCTGGCTTCAATTTTTCGATAGCATTTTTTATTTTCGTTTTTTCGTCGCCATAGGTCGATTGCAAAAGTACTTTGGCATCGCCAGCATAGGTAACAATGGCAATTTTATCGGTAGGTCGGAGTTCGTCCACCATCATTTTAAAGCCATTTTTAAGTAAAAGCAACTTGTTGGGGTCGCTCATCGAACCCGACACATCAATCAAAAGCACATAGTTCGAGTTGGGCAATTCGGCTTCGGGAATCGATTTCCCTTTCATGCCTACACGCAAAAGGTGGTGGTCGCTGTTCCACGGACAGGTCGCAATTTCGGAGTTCAAAGCCACATGTTCGTCGCCTGTAGGGTTGCTATAATCGAAAGTAAAATAGTTGAGAAACTCTTCAACACGCACAGCTTCTTTGGGCAATTTTACACCTAAGTGCATGTATCGACGCATGTTGGCATAAGCACCGCCATCGGCATCTACTGCAAAAGTAGAAACGGCTTGTGTAGCAGTTGCAATAAACTGGTTTTCGTCATACTCCTTGTAGTTTTCGTCGCTCGTTTCATCGTAATAAAAATCGAAATACCCATCGTAAGCGGTGTTGCATGCTGTAAAAGCTAAGGCAAAGCATAAGGTTGCAATAAAATTAAATTTACGTTTCATAAGTTCTTGTTTTAAAAGTTCTTGTTTTAAAATAATTTTGAGTTAATATAAGTGAGTTAGAAATCGTGAAATAGAAATGATTGTTATGCGTTGAGTCTTTTGTCTCGACTCTTGGCTCTTGACTCTTGACTCTTGGCTCCTTCCCCATTTCTGTTTGATTTGATGCTTATATGTAAAAATATGTTGCATGTATTCATTTTGATAATTGTGTTAAAAAAACTTAGTTATGGTTTCAGGCTTCTATTACTATCGTAATTTGAAATAC
>CAZEVV010000341.1:0-2074 GCA_964515675.1 uncultured Paludibacter sp.
CGCTATAAGATTTTGATGAAAACTGGCATTTTTACCGCCCCAAATGCCACCGTATCCGTGTGCACCTTTGGCATGCCCAGCATTGTTGAGCGATTCGGCAATGATACACCATTGCAAACTAAAGTTTTCGTTGCTATAAAACGAAGCACATTCGTCGATGCTCCAACTCATCGAACATTGGTCGATAATGATATTTTTGCGGTAACGTCCCCATATGGCATCGCTTTCAACCTCGGGTTTATCATTGCCCAACCGAAAGCGTATAAAACGAATAATAACATTGTCGGCATTTACAAAAAGCTCGTAATTTTTTATACAAATGCCATCGCCAGGCGCAGTTTGTCCGGCAATGGTAACATTGCCATTGTTTATGCGCAATGAACTATTGAGAGCAATGGTACCCGAGACTTTAAACATGATGGTGCGAGCGCCCGATTGACCAATGGCCCAACGCAGGGTGCCAACATTTGTATTGTCGTCGAGCGAAGTAACGTATAAAACCTTGCCGCCTCGTCCGCCAGTAGTGTACATGCCACCACCGCCAGCACCCGGAAAAGCGGGTGTTTGCGCTTGTAGCACCATTGCGGCAAGCATAAAAATGATAATTGAGAAAAATGATTTGTTCATGTTATTTTAATATAATGACAATAATTCTTTGCTGGCTCTCCGCTAGTGCGAATTTGCTCTTCGCTGGTGCGGATTTGCAATCCGTGCCATAATAATCCGCGATAAGAAATAGGCAATAAGCCACTTAACATTGGCACGGATTATAACCAACGGTCAGCGTCCAAAGGGAGATAAATCCGCACCAGCAATACAAGCAACGCTGGGGGGCTACCTTCCCAGCATAACGCTTAACATCATGAATGGCCCAATGGCTTTGGGGTCGTTGTCGCGAATGGGTTCGCTCAAATAATAAGCATAACTGCCATCGCGGTAAAACTTTTCGCCGCCCAAGCCAGCCACAGCACAGCAGCTGGTAATGGACACGGTGCCATCGGCATTGCTACGTACAAATTGCTTTACAAATTGCTTGTAGGCTTTGCGCCCTTTGCTCAAGTACGATTTTGGCAAAAAGCCATGTTGCGCACCCTTTACCCACGCATATATAAACATGGCCGAACCTGTCGATTCGAGATAGTTATCGCTTTCGTGAATTTTATCGGTCACTTGGTACCACATACCTGTTTTTTTGTCGCGGAAATTTTCGAGCGAAGCACTCAAATCAGCAAAAACTTTTATCAACTCGGCTCTTTTGGGATGATTTTCGGGGAAAAATGGCAGTGCATCGGCCATGGCCATCATGTACCAACCTATGCTTCGGCTCCAAAAGTTGGGCGACTGACCGGTGATGGGGTTTGCCCATTTTTGCGTGCGACTTTCGTCGTAACCATGAAAGTACAAGCCTGTTTTGGCATCGTAGCCGTGTTTTGCCATGGTAAGAATTTGGTGTGCAGCATCGTCGAGCAAAGCAGGCTCGTTGAAACGCACAGCATATTCGGCCAAAAATGGCGTTGCCATGTATAAGCCATCGAGCCACATTTGGTGCGGATATACTTTTTTGTGCCAAAAGCCACCATCCGAAGTGCGTGGATGTGTGCGCATTTGCTCGCGCAGTGCATGTATGGCTTTTAAATAATGCGCTTCGCCAGTAGCATCGTAAAGCTGGAAAAGCATTTTGCCCGGATTCACCCTGTCGATATTGTATTCGTGGGGTTTGTATCCAAATATTTTTCCGTCTTTGCTAATTACTGTGTCGGCATATGATTTGGCATATTGCAAATAAACATCATTTTTAGTTTTGTTGTAAACCTCCATAAATGCTTGTAGCTCTAAGCCATGACAATAGTCCCATTTCAGAGTTTTTACAAAATCTATCATCCAACTTTCGGGATTGCGTTTCATCTCCGAATTGGCCAATTGCACCGAAAGAGGCAAATGCCCCCCTGCCCCCCACAAGGGGGTTAAAGCGCTGCAAAGTATGAAGAGGAATGCGTTTTTTTTTAATTTAAACACCATTTTTTGATTTACAATTTTTTAATTTACAATGTACGATTTACAATGTACGATTTAC
>CAZEVV010000342.1:0-2069 GCA_964515675.1 uncultured Paludibacter sp.
GGTGGCTTTGTGGATGCCGTGCCGAAAGCCCGACCCGTAGGGGCACGCCCAAAATGAATTTACGATTTAGGTTTATTGTTGAACTAATACCGATTGCACAAACAATATAGTCCAATTTCAACTGTGTCTCATTGTCCAATTTGTTTGCAGGCATCGGCATTATACCAAAGTTGACTTTGGGTATAAATATAAATTCATTTGGTATAACATGTTGATAGAATTAGAAATTAGAAATCGAGGACAAAATCGAAGACAAAATGTACTTGATAAATGATGCAAAATAACAAACAGAGGAATACTTGTCCCCAAAGTTTATGTAAAGATGACAGCGTTTGGAGGTTTTATAGTCGCTTTTGCGAACGGCTGGCTAGTATCAATTTTTCAAGACGAGCTTGTTGTGTTTTTTCTTGCTTTGCGCTCATTATCCAATCGATAATTTGTTTGCGGTAGGAGGGGGCTTGTGCATTGAAAAAGTTCCATGCCAATGCATCGTTTTGCAATTGTTGAGTGTAGCGCAGGTCAAGCTCTGCTATTCTGGTTTCGTAGGAGTAAATTTTCGATTTGTTTTCGTCGAGGTACGCAAAGGCTTTAAGTCCTTCGGGTTTCATTAGTCCTGCAACAGTAAGCGCTCGCACTTTTTCAACATTTATTGCGCTCCATATGCTATTGGGTTTTCGTGCTGTAAAGCGAATGCAGTAACTTTGATCGTCAACCTTTCGTCTGATGCCGTCAATCCAACCAAAGCACAAGGCCTGGTCCACCGACTCCGACCACGTCATTGTTGGTTTGCCACTCTTTATTTTGTAGTAACCCACTATCAACTCGGTTGCTGTGTTGTGGTTAAGCTCTAACCACTCCCTGAATTTCCACTGATTTTCGAAGAAAGTTATTTCCATTATTAATCGGATATTTTATTGCTCACTCTCAAAATATTAATTCCTTGCAATACTTCAGCTGACTTTTTTTCTGCTTTTTACTCACTCAATAGTTACAATTCGTCCTTCATCTTCGCTTTGGTAAGCGGCCTCCAAAATGCGAATGACCAACAAGTTTTCGACAGCCGAAATAGGCGCTTCGGCTTGCGCACGAATACAACGCGCCACGGCATCGAAATAATGTTTGTAGTTGCCACTCTTTGTTTCAATCGCCTGCCGGAATGTTTCTCCATTTTCTTCGTACACCAAAGTGCCATAATTTTCGGGCGCATCGAGTCCGTAGGCAGCATCGGTGGGCAACATGCCACCTTTGAGTTGCTCTTCTTGCGGGTCGATGCCATGTTTCACAAACGAGCCATTGGTGCCATGCAAAACCATGGTTTCGGTGGGTTGTTTTACGAGCATGCCAGCTGTAAGCACTACCTGCACAGCAGGATACATGAGCGTGATGTGGAAATAATCGTCGATTTGCGAACCTGTGCGTTGTTTTTTAATTTGTGCAAAAACACCGGTTGGCTTGCCAAACAAACATATCGCTTGGTCGACCAAGTGCGGCCCGAGGTTGTACACAATGCCTACAAAACGGTCGCTGCGTTCTTTCCAAGTGCTTGTAATTTGTGGTCGGAAACGCTGAAAGCGTGCGCGAAATTCCACTATGCGCCCCAATTTGTTGCTCTCCATCAGTTCGCGCAAAGTCATGAAGTCGCCATCCCAGCGGCGGTTCTGAAAAACGCTAAGCATGCGATTGCGTTCGGCAGCAATGCGAATGAGCGTTTCGCCTTCGGCCACAGTAAAAACAAAAGGTTTTTCGACAATCACATGTTTGTTGGCTTCGAGTGCAGCGCGGCAATAATCGTAGTGTGTAATATCGGGCGTGTTTACTATGATTAATTCGATGCTAGCATCGGCCAATAATTCGTCGAAACTGCGTACAATGCGTACATACGGATATGTTTTTCTTGCTTCGTTTTTGCTTCGTTCGCAAATGGCAGTGAGCTCAAAAGCATCGTTGGTGTGTATAAATGGTGCGTGAAAAACGCTGCCCGAGAGGCCAAATGAAGCGATTCCTGTTTTTATTTTTTGCATAATGCTTGTTTTAATTCGATTGCAAAAATAATTAAAAAATGCAGAAAA
>CAZEVV010000343.1:0-2067 GCA_964515675.1 uncultured Paludibacter sp.
AGGTTTAGGTTAAAATGTGGTTAGAAAGAGGGGGCTGGGAAGTTCCCTCTTCTTTTTTTGCGCAAAAAATCATTCCCATTTTAGTATAGCATTTCATACAACCAATTCAATTATTTATTAGGAGTTGTATTCTTTTTCAATACTCGACTTCACGCATAACAAGTGTACAGCATTGGCAAGAAAACGCGACACACTCACAGCCAAAACACCAATTTATCAAACTCCGCTACTTCACATCATCGCAATACTTTAATATAATGCATCCTTACAAAAAAGCCAATTTTCATGGTAAAACCAGTACAATTGCATCACAATTATCAGCAACACACAAACACAATTGAATAAAATAAAGGCTTTGCTGATATTCAACAAAGCCTTTTAAATATATATCGAAAACTAGTTTCTTAAGCCTTTCCAGCGCTACCCAAAACATTCACTGTTTTGTGAGCATAAAGTTTCTTCAACTCTTCGCGAGCTGGGCCTAAATATTTACGTGCATCGAATTCGCCTGGTTGCGTTGCAAAAACTTCGCGTACAGCAGCAGTCATTGCCAAACGACCATCCGAGTCGATATTAATTTTACACACTGCAGAAGCAGCAGCTTTGCGCAATTGCTCTTCGGGGATACCGATTGAATCTTTTAATGTACCACCATATTTGTTGATAGTTTCAACATACTCTTGTGGAACAGAAGAAGCACCGTGCAACACGATAGGGAAACCAGGAATTTGTTTTTCAATTTCTTCCAAAATATCAAAACGCAATGGTGGTGGAACCAACAAGCCATTTTCGTCGCGTGTACATTGCGCAGGCGTAAATTTATTTGCACCGTGCGAAGTACCAATTGAAATAGCCAATGAGTCAACGCCAGTGCGTTGTACAAACTCAACAACCTCTTCGGGACGAGTGTATGTGTGGTGCTCGGCAACAACATCATCTTCGACACCTGCCAATACACCCAATTCGCCTTCAACACTTACGCCATGTGCGTGAGCATATTCAACCACTTTTTTTGTTAAAGCAATATTATCTTCGAAAGAGTGGTGCGAACCATCAATCATAACAGATGAGAAACCTGAATCGATACAGTTTTTGCACAATTCGAAAGTATCGCCATGGTCGAGGTGAAGTGCGATAGGAATGTTCAAACCCAATTCTTTTGCATACTCAACAGCACCTTGTGCCATATAACGCAATAATGTTTGGTTGGCATATTTGCGTGCACCACTCGATACTTGCAAAATAACAGGCGATTTTGTTTCGACACATGCCGAAATAATTGCTTGCAATTGCTCCATATTGTTGAAATTGAATGCAGGAATAGCATAATTGCCTTCGATAGCACCTTTGAACATTTCGTTGGTATTCACCAATCCGAGGTCTTTGTAATTTACCATTTTTTACGATTTTAAATAGTTTGATAATTTGAGCGCAAAAGTACTACTTTTTAATGAATTATGAAAGCAAATTATTGAATAAACTTTATAAAAAATAGAGTTTTACAACAATAGATAAAATTTGTTTTATTTCTGATTATTTAAACATTTTGTAAAATATTTTGTTGATATTGTATTGGCTTGTTAAATTTCAAACAAATACAAAAAAAAGCTTTATGAAATTACTAAAAGAATTCAAAGATTTTGCCATGCGTGGCAATGTTATCGACCTTGCAGTTGCCGTAATTATTGGTGGTGCATTTGGTAAAATAGTGTCGTCATTCGTTGCCGATGTAGTTATGCCACCAATTGGTTTATTGGTGGGAGGAGTAAATTTCACCGATTTAAAACTCGAATTAAAAGCTGCCGAAATTGTAGATGGCGTTGAAAAAGCTGCTGTAACCTTGAATTACGGTAATTTTTTACAAGTCACCTTTGATTTTATGATTATTGCATTTGCAATTTTTATGGCTATAAAAGCTTTGAATGCAACCAAAAAGAAAGAAACCCCTGCACCCGAAACGCCTGCTCCCCCTCCTGCCCCAAGCAACGAAGAAGTGTTATTGACTGAGATTCGCGATTTACTAAAAAACAAATAAGACATAAAAAACAAATAAAACAGCCGTGAAAA
>CAZEVV010000344.1:0-2036 GCA_964515675.1 uncultured Paludibacter sp.
GGCTTAAAAAAAGAAACATGAACAATGTAGTAAACCTACTAGCACAAAGTATTTTTTTCATAAAGTGAACAATATTTATCTCAAACAAATTATGTGTTTCAGACTTAATTCGTGGTGATTTAAAAATATTAAATTGTCAAAAAGTATTTACATGAAACTATCAAAATGAATATTGACAACCAAACACTAGCAACACCCCGACCGCCAAATTCTTGAACACCTACTCATTACTAGTTAATCACCATTATTTTTGTAATTGTACTTTTTGTTCCATCTTCGTTTACGCAAATGGCCAAATAAACGCCAGTGCTTACTTTGCGTCCCATTCTATCTTTGCCATCCCAAGTAGCCATCCCTCCATTCGAAATGGTTTCGTAAACCAAATTGCCAGCCACATCGGTAATTTTCACATGTGTTTTGGCCACCAAGCCAGTTATTGTAATAACGCCTTTGTAATTTTCGCGCACGGGGTTCGGAAATGCATACACTTCGCCAAAATCAGCGCCTGCTTCAGAGGCATCGCTACGGTACGACATAAGTCCGGCACTTGTACCCACAAATACCTCGCCATTGCGCTCGTTGATTGCGATGCTCAATATGTTGTTCGACAACAAAGCACTATTGGCCGCTGTGAAATGCTTAATGATTTTTTGTCCATTTTCCGACACCAAATACAATCCAGACCCCTCTGTACCTATCCATTTACGATTTGCACCATCGATGGCTATAGCCATTATACGTTCGGTTTCAAGTAGGTAATCGGCCAATTCGGTACCATCGTTACGCGGTATTTTTACGCGTGTGCAAGTATAGTTTTCTTCGAATACACGCGAAGTATTGTAAAACAACAATGGCCCTTCGCTTGTGCCAGCCCATATTACTCCATTTTTATCTTCAACCAAAGCATTTATAAATTTTGGAGAGATAAATCCACCCTTATCGGAATCGATAAAACTCGACATGAATTTGAATGTATCGTCCGACTGATTTTCGAGCGTACCTTTATTATCAATCACAATAATTCCTGTACTGTTGCGCTTGCTGGGTATCCATTTATGATTGGGGTTGGACTGAGGAATAACAATATTACCTAGATTTGTAAATACTTGTCGTGGATATTCGAAAGCAACCCATGTGCCATCTGGTTTAAGCATCTGCAAGTATTTGCCCACTTGACCATTGGTTAAGAATAAATTTCCTGCTTTATCATATGTTAATCCTTCAACCCTAATATAATTTAAAGGGTCGTTTGGAATAATAGTTTCTAAAGTACTATTGTTGTGCGTATGCCATTTGTAAAATTTATCATCTCGAAACTCAAAAACCCCATTCCCAAAAGAACTCGCATAAAAATGCCTCTTGTCAATTGGATTCATAACAATATCAACGATATCATACAAGTAATTATTTACATTTGGTATCTCTGATTGAATATGGATATTCTTCCAAGAGTAAACACCATCGACCTTTTCATAAATCATAACCCTTGCTGGTCTTAATTCGGGGACTGCCCATGCCGAACCGGGCACTACAATCACCCTATCGTCGGAAATGTGCATTTTGAATGGGCTATTTACTGCAGGGCCATTAGGCACATAGTTTTTGGTTATTGCACTTTGCTTTTCATAACTTACAATGCCTTTGTCGTAACCTGCAAACCAATAGGTATTGCTTGTGGCATCGTAGTTAGCATCCAAAGCTTGGTTTTGCAACACCATTACTTCGGGCACGAGTTGTGTATTGACATCGTATATAATTGCGCCATTATCATACACAAACATTCGTTCGTCTTTGAAATAGGTACGTGCTGCATTGTTGATATTGGTAAGTATTGGCTCCCAACTACCATTGTTCGATAAGCTAAAAAGTTTATTGGCTTGCTGTAAAATCAAATGATTACCCAAAATACCGATGTTTTTGAGATCGCCACTTATAGGTAGTTGTGCTGTGACAGTCCATTTCGAGAAATCGACCAACAAGCGATTGTTGACATCGGCCGTAAAAATTCGGTCTTTGGTTATGGCATAAATAATATT
>CAZEVV010000345.1:0-2014 GCA_964515675.1 uncultured Paludibacter sp.
GCGCTACCTGTCGACTTTGCTTTATGCATTCGACGAGTATCCATTGTAAATAATTCCAAAATGGAAACTGTAGATTATTGCACAATGTGCATCAGTTTTCAAAGTAATTATGTTGAAGTCAAATAAGTTAAGTAGATATTTATATTTAGTTCATATTGTTTTTTTTCCTCCTAATTACTCCCTTTGGTCGTGATCGCTGGTTCTCCTTGCTTGTCCCGATTTCTATCAGATGTGACTTTGGTTGAGCAGAAATACTGACTGTCTTGCAAATCTCGGACTCCAATAGCCCCCTTTAGGGGGTTGGGGGCAGAAGTTGTGATTGTATAAACTAATTTTGATTACTTACATAAAATTCTTTAATAACATATAAACTATTGCCCTCGTAGTAATTTAAAGTCCCCCTCGAGGGGGGATTTAGGGGGCTTAATCTTATGAAATTCGAAACGCTACAAATTCATGCAGGTCAGGAGGCCGACAAAACAACCAATTCGAGGGCAGTGCCCATTTATCAAACCTCGTCGTATGTGTTCGACGATGCACAACACGGAGCCGACCTTTTTGGTTTGCGCAAATTCGGTAACATCTACACCCGTTTGATGAACCCCACCACCGATGTTTTCGAAAAACGCATTGCAGCGCTCGAAGGTGGTGTGTCGGCTTTGGCCACTTCATCGGGGCAGTCGGCGCAGTTTATTGCCCTCAACAATATTTTGCAAAATGGCGACAATTTCGTTTCGAGCTCGCACCTTTATGGCGGCACTTACAACCAATTTAAAGTGCAATTCAAGCGTTTGGGCGTTGAGGCACGATTCGTGAAAGAAGACTCGCCTGCCGAATTCGAAGCGCTCATCGACGAAAACACCAAAGCTTTGTATCTCGAAACCATTGGCAACCCCGACTTGTGTGTGCCCGATTTCGAAGCCATAGCAGCCGTAGCCGACAAACATGGCATTCCGCTCATTGTCGACAATACATTTGGTGCTGGTGGTGCTATTTTTCAACCCCTCAAACACGGTGCTTCCATAGTGGTTGAGTCGGCCACTAAGTGGATTGGCGGACATGGTACTTCGTTGGGCGGCGTCATTGTCGATAGCGGAAAATTCAACTGGGGCAATGGCAAATTCCCCTCGTTCACCGAACCTTCCGATGGTTATCACGGTTTGGTATTTTGGGATGTATTTGGCTTCGATGGCCCATTTGGCAATATCGCTTTCAATATCCGCGCACGTGTCGAAGGACTTCGCGACTGGGGAAATGCCATCAGTCCATTCAACTCATTTTTGCTCATTCAAGGTTTAGAAACCCTCTCGTTGCGTGTTGAGCGCCATGTGGCCAATGCACAAAAACTTGCCGAGTGGCTCGAAGTGCATCCACAAGTTGAATATGTAAACTATCCTGGTTTGCCCAGCAGTCCCTACCATGCCAATGCAAAAAAATACTTCACCCGCGGTTTTGGTGGCGTACTCACATTCAAAGTAAAAGGCGACGCACAAAATGCCGATACGCTTATCAATAATGTCGATCTCATAAGCCATGTAGCCAATGTGGGCGATGCTAAAACCCTCATTATACACCCAGCAGCCACTACGCACGAGCAGCTCTCGCCCGAGGAGCAAAAAGCCTCAGGTGTAGTACCCGGTTTGGTGCGCGTATCGGTGGGCATCGAGCATATCGACGATATTATTGCCGACCTCGAAAAAGCTTTCGCGGCCATAAAGTAATAACTTTTCAGCCCCCCAGCCCCCGTAGGGGAGTTAAGAGCATGTCACTATCATTTCCCCGATGAAGAAATGCATTGGTGATGCGCTTTGTAAAAACTTCTTTTGTTAATAATTTTTTTGTATATGTTTTGTGTAAAAACGCATGAGCAACACTATTTGCTTGTGCGTTTTTTTTGTGTGCGCACAAGCAACAAGCAACCTCCTTGTCGCTTGAAAACTGATTGATAATGCTCAAATACAATGAATTTGTATCGTAAATCTCTTACTCCCCCAAGGGGTTTACCTCATGACGT
>CAZEVV010000346.1:0-2008 GCA_964515675.1 uncultured Paludibacter sp.
TGAAAAGCGCCAGTAAAATCGGAGGTGGTGGTAATGGAGTGTTGCTTTTGTACGCCGCGCATTTGCATGCAAAGGTGTTGTGCTTCGAGTATTACCATTACGCCTAACGGGTTGAGCGTTTCTTGTATGCATTCTTTTATTTGCGTTGTCATGCGCTCTTGCACTTGCAAGCGGCGTGCAAAAACATCTACAATGCGAGCTATTTTGCTCAGCCCTGTAATTTTATGATTGGGAATATAAGCCACATGTGCTTTGCCAAAAAACGGTAACATATGGTGTTCGCACATCGAATAGAAATCGATATCCTTTACAATAACCATTTGTCGGTAGTTTTCGGTAAACATGGCCGATTGTATCACCTCTTCGGGCTTTTGCTCGTAACCGCTCATTAAAAACTGCATTGCTTTGGCAACGCGTTCGGGTGTTTTTATAAGGCCTTCGCGCGCACTGTCCTCGCCCAAAAGCTTTATTATTTCGTTGTAATGATAAGCAATTTTTTCGGTTTTTTCGGTGTCGAAAGGCACAGGCTGATTTATATTGAAATCCATTGTTGTAACATTGTTTTTTTTGCGCACTTTATTGCTTTTTTTATTGAGCATTAAAGCGCCGATTTATAATTGTATTTGGTCGCGCACAGTGTATGTGTCGGTGCGCAAATTGGGAAATGCCTTAATCACTTGCGAGCGAAATTCTTGCGCTTCGTCGATGCTTCGGAAGTTACCTATGCGTACACGCCAAAAAGGCGATGTGTAGCTTACATATACTTCGTGTTCGGGAAATGCATCGCGAATTTCTTTTTCAATTTTGTAGGCCTCGCCACGCGCAGTGCGTTGTGTGTTGCTCGAAAAAACTTGCACGCGATAGCCTGTTGTTGTAACCGACTGTATGCTGCCACTCGTAGCACTTGTGCCACGGGCAACTCTTTGCTCGATGTTTTTATTTTGATGCATTTTTACCACAGCTCCCGAAACCGAATCTTTTTTGGATAATGCATCGAAAATGTTTTCTTTGGTATTGTTTTGCCCTAGCAATGCGCTTGTTAGCAAAACTGTAAATAATAGCAATATCGTTTTTTTCATTTGTTTGTATGTTTTTATCCCACAATCAATCATTTATATGTGTGGGCAGTGTATGTTGTTTTTTGTTTACTTATGCTTAATTTTTGCCGAAACAGCGTACAAAGATAAAGCCAAAACTACAAATTTTGATGCAAAGTTATAAAATGTTGTTGTTATAACGACATATTATGTGTTTTTGTTGCAAAATATTCAATATTTGGCTGCTGTTGACAGGAGTTTTAGGTGTTTTAAAGTGTTGATTTGTAGTTGGCTGTGATGTAATTGTGAAAATCGTGCATCCTGCAATGCTTAATAATGGCTATTGTTCGAACAAAAAACTGTATTTTTGAAAGCTAATTGAAGCTTTATCATACTTATATGAAACAAATGAAAAAGCTTACATTCATTATAAAAACTAGTAAAAATATGACTGACATTATTATTCTTTATTCGGGCGGTATGGATAGCACTGTAGCGCTACACGATTATGCAAAGCGCATAAAGCTGGCTGTTTCGTTCGATTATGGGTCGAAGCACAATGCGCGCGAGATAGAACATGCCGCTCGCAACTGTAAAAATCTTGGTATAGCACATCGAGTGATTAACATCGATCTCAACGCCATGGGTTTTGTGTCGGACCTTTTGCTAAGTGGTGGCGATGTGCCCGACGGACATTATGCATCCGAAAATATGAAACAAACCGTAGTGCCATTTCGAAATGGTATAATGCTGAGTATAGCTGCTGGCATTGCCGAAAGTATTGATTGCAAATACATACTTATTTCGAACCATGCTGGCGACCATACCATTTACCCCGATTGCCGCGAGGAGTTTATTACTGCCATGAATGCCGCCATTGGCTATGGCACTTATAATAATGCCAGCATATTAGCGCCTTACACACTTATCGATAAGCGTGCCATTGCCTTGCGTGGCAAAGCTTTGGATGT
>CAZEVV010000347.1:0-1998 GCA_964515675.1 uncultured Paludibacter sp.
GTTTTACAGAAAAATATTATAAGATACTATGTAAATAATAATAAATGTTTTTTTGATGTTGATATATCGGATAAAAGCAAACCTACAATTGTTTCTGATAAACTTAAATTTCAACAAGGTTTCATTGAGCTTTTATACTTAAAAAAAGGTTATGGTCTTGCAATATCATATACCAGCGATGGTGTTTACAGTTTAATGAACAACAAAGGAGATGAGATTGCTAGTTTCCTCAATTATCCAAGTTTCGAAGGCGATGTAAATTTCACCAAAGGCCATAAAGTTATGGCATTTCAAGGTAATTTAAGTCGACACCCTAATGGTGAAAAAGTTTGTTTTGCAGGCAGTACAGCCGAATTGATTGATATTTTGTATTTCGATGAAACAAAGCAAACTTTGACAAAGGTTTACGAATGGCAAGGTGAATTAGGGCAGTATGTGCCCGAAGGTGACGGAGTAAATACAATTTCGGCGGCGATAAAAAGAGAGTCGAAGAAATCGTTTTTATCTATTGCTACGACAGGAAAATACATTTACCTACTATATTCGGGGCGAGTGATAGGCGACGATATTTTTAGAGCTGTGCGTGGCAATACTGTTTTTGTAATTGATTGGGTGGGTAAGCCAATTAAACGATACAATTTAGATGTAGATGTTAATTGTATTACTGTATCCGACAATGACAAAATACTTTATGGAATGGCCGAACTTGATGATACTCGCTTGGTGAAATTTGCATTGAAACATTGAATTCTGTAATGAAATTTATTTTGTGTTACTTCACTCTGTCTATGAAATTAAATTAGCAAAAATCGGGATGTGTTTAATCGTTTTGGGTAAAATAAAATACTTGAAAGTCATTTTGATATAAATATATTTCACTTGACGAATACGCAAATAAACTTCTGGTGTTCAGTTTAAATGACGAATATATTAAAACTTTGGATGTTGGTTATCGTATTTTGGTTATGTGTTTAGATAGAGCGGCCAACCGATTATTTTTTTCATTCAATGATGTTGTACAGTTTGGATATTTAAATTTATCCGACCCTATGCTCAATAAATAATTCATACCTCCCATGCACACACCCTCCATATTTCGTTGGTTATTACGCATTTCGCTTTGGATAGTGTTGGGCGTGGCATTGGCTATTGTGTTGCATGTTTTTTTTGTTTCTACTTTCAATATCCCCACGCACTCGATGGCACCTGCATTGCTGTCGGGTGATGCTGTGGTGGTGAATAAGCTTATTCCGGGCACACGCATGTTTCGGAATTTCGATTTTTTAGAAACAAACGAGCGTCCACCTTATTACCGCTTGCCTGCATGGCGTAGCATAAAACGCAACGATGTGCTGGTGTTTAATTTTCCGTACGCACATGGCTTGATGCCTCGCATGGGCAATGTGTATTATGTGAAACGTTGTGTGGCGCTGCCGGGAGATAGTTTTTATATTGAGAAAGGCGTGTACAAAGTAAAAAGCATAGAACAGACTTTAGGCAATGTTGCGGCGCAAAAAGCATATTATTCGCAAATGGCAAAAAAGGCAAAAATATGCTTTCCTAATGATAGTGCCATGGGCTGGACAGATGTGCATATGGGGCCTTTGTACATTCCTGCCAAAGGTGATACGATACAAGTAAATGCATTAAATGCAAAACTTTATGGCTCAATAATAGCTTACGAAACAGGCAAGATGATAAAGATAGAAAACAACGAGGTTTTTCTCAACGATTCGGTCATTACAAATTATTGTTTCGATATGGATTATTATTTTATGACGGGCGCAATGTGGAAAATTCCTTCGCCTCACGCTATTGGGGTTTCGTTCCCGACTACCATGTGTTTGGTGTGGCTTGGGTCATTCATAAATCCGTCGACCTGCAAAGCAATAAAACGAGATGGAGCAGATGGTTGAAAAGAGTGAGGTAAAAGGACGATTGATGTTTTGCAGCACTCCCCTCCATGATTTTTTTGCAAAAAAAACATGGTTTTGTGTT
>CAZEVV010000348.1:0-1967 GCA_964515675.1 uncultured Paludibacter sp.
CCCGATTTTGTAGGGTTTACAGTTCCATTTCCGGGTAATTTGCTGTCGGCATTGCGATGCAGCAAGTGGCTACGCAGCCATTATCCCAACACGAAAATTGTAATGGGGGGCGGCTATGTAAACACCGAGTTGCGCAGCATAAGCGACAAACGCTTGTTCGACTATATCGACTATTTGACTTTTGACGATGGCGAAATTCCTTTGCTCCATTTGCTTACAGGCAAAGCTTTGGTGCGTACGCTTTTTGTTGAAAAGGGCGAAATAAACCGCGAAAGTTTTGAGAGCAAAGTCAATCACCCTTTCAAACAAACAATTGCACCTACTTACGATGGATTGTTGCAAAACAATTACATTAACTTTTTCGACATGCTCAACCCCATGCATGCTTTGTGGAGCAATGGCAAATGGAACAAAATGATGTTGGCGCATGGTTGTTATTGGTCGAAATGTAGTTTTTGCGATGGCTCGCTCGATTATATTGGCCGATTTGAGCAAGCGCCCATCGAACGCATAGTGGATATTATGGAGCAAATAATGGACGAAACGGGTGAGAGTGGTTTTCATTTTGTGGATGAGGCTGCACCGCCAGCTTTGTTGCGCAAACTGAGCGAAGAAATTTTGCGTCGCAAACTTACGGTGACTTATTGGACCAATGTGCGGTTCGAAAAATCATACGATGTAGAGTTGTGTTATTTAATGGCAAAATCGGGATGCATAGCCACTTCGGGCGGTTTGGAAGTGGCTTCGGAGCGCATTCTGAAACTCATAAACAAAGGCATTACAATAGAAACGGCGGGGCAAAGCATGAAAAACTTTTCGGATGCGGGCATAATGACACATGCCTATTTGATGTATGGTTTCCCAACCGAAACGGCGCGCGAAACCATCGAATCGCTCGACGAAGTGCGCAAATTATTCGAAAAAGGCTGGATGCATTCCGCTTTTTGGCACCGATATGCAATGACCATCCACAGTCCATCGGGCATAAATCCTGCATCGGTTGGTGCGGAGCGGCTCGACATTGCGCCCGACCCATTTGCCAACAACGAAGTGCCATTTTCGACCCCAAAACCCATCGATTTGGAGTTTTATGGCAAAGGGTTGAACCTCGCCACCTATAATTATATGCGTGGCACAGGTTTCGATATTCCGGTGAAAGATTGGTTTAAATGAAAAAATTGCAGCCCCCTAACCCCTGCTTGTCCCGATAGAATTCGGGAGGGGAATAAGATGGGGAGTTGAAAGTACCTTTGTTAAGCATTTTTTGATAGGAAATTCCATTATAGCACGGATTGCAAATCCGCGCTAGCAAAGCGGGCAATGATGCAAATACGCATTGGCAAAGAAATAATTTTGCTGAATTTTATTGATTCACCTGCATTAATTCAAAATAAATATTATTTTTGCAAAGCCTTTTTTACAATAATATAGATTTTAATAAAAAAGTATTTAGCCAAAACGCTCAATTGCCAATGCGGATAAATCTCCCGTTGCTTACCGACTTCGCTGGCGCGGATTTGCTAGCAAGCTGCAATTAAGCACTAGCAAGTTAATTTTTAAACATATGAAAACAAGAAGTTTATTATTTGCTTTAATTACAATTTCATTTTTTTCGTGCTATGCACCTAAGTCGTTCACACATGCTGTGCCTACATTTGAAATGAATGATATTTTGCCACTCGAAGCGCTTACTTACATTCAGCTTATTGAGCGTGGCAGCCGTATGGTTTACTCCGATTCGTTATCGGAACGCTCGTGTTACATGATACACGATGCGCTTAAAAACACTGCACAAATACCATTGTCGGACACAATTTACTTTTGGGATTGTAATGATTTGAAAACTGTGGAACACGAGATTCAGTTTTTGATAAAACATGCCCGAATTGCAAACAAAAATCAACAAGTTGCGATAACCCCCACAATTTACGAAGCCATAAAATCGTCGGGCAAACGTTTTGGTTTAA
>CAZEVV010000349.1:0-1957 GCA_964515675.1 uncultured Paludibacter sp.
CCTTTGAGGGGGATGCTTTTTTTGTTTTAAGTAATTGTTGTGTGGTTGTTCAGTTGAAATATGCAATTGTAGTATCGACATTTTTCGGCAATGTCCAGTATTACTTTAGAACAAAAAACAGCACAAAACCAACTATGATTGCTCAAGTATGATTATGTGCTGTTTTTTATTATAAAAAAGTGCCGCGTTAATTTCTCCAACTTATCGTTTGGGCGATGATTGAAGTATTTTATACCGCAATTGCAAACTAGCGACTTGGTATTTTATGTCCCACATTGAATATCGATATACAATGAGTTGATTGTCGTAAATGCGCATTTCGACACCTAATTTATCGGTGAGTTCGTAACCCAAGGCAAAATACAGATTCCAGCGTGGACGAATGGATACTTCTTTTAACAACGCATCGGTGGATCGGCGGTATTCGAGTGTTGAGTTACTGCTAAAATTAATCACATAGCTTGCTGTTGCATATAGGCGCGCATCGTTGTTGAGCTTGTGGTAATACCGAAGTCCCAACGGAAGCTCAAAAGCATTGTATTTTATTTTCGACTTTATTGGGCCATCGCTTATAAAACTTACGCTTTCTTCGTTGTGTGCTTCAAAAATGCTAAATGCTGGGTCGCTCACAAATGCCCACTTGTAATTGTTGTAAGGCAATAGGTATTCAATTTCGAATCCTGCGCGTAGATTAAGTTTAGTGCCAAAATCGGTTAAATATTCTTTGGCTGTAGCCTCGAAAACACCTGCGCTGATGAGGTTTGTGCCTGCTTTTATTGATAATGTTGCCACAGCTTTCTCGAATTTTTCGTAAATTTTTGTGTCGTTACCGCTGCCTTGATTGTGTTGTTCAATCAAACTCATAAGTTCTTTTTTGTTGTAATTGCAGTTGGCGATGACCGAATTCGATACCGTGCTATTTTTTAAATAGTTGGATAATTGTGATTTGAATAATTGGTTTTTTCGCAAAATTCTTCGTTCGTCCATATATTCTTTGTACACCAATTGTTCGATGGGATTGTTTTTTTCTTTTATAAAATATAAGTTTTGTTTGCCATCTTCGAGTGCATAAAGATAGATGTCGCCTTCGATCAAAACTTTTAGCAATAAATTTCGCTCTTCAAATTCGGGCTCTTTGTAGCGACTTATCTCGGTACTTTTCTCTTTCGATACATCAATTTTAGTTGTAAAACGTTCGTATTTCCATTTGTCGAAAACTGCGAATGCCGCCAAACTGTCGGTGCTTATTCTCATTGATACAGCTTCGGTGCTAAGTTTATACTCGATGTTTTTGGGTGCAAAACGGCTGTCGGAATTTTTAATAAGGCATTCTGTTTTTTCATTTTGTTTGTTGATGAAAAAGCCCGGAAGAAACTGTGTTTGTGCTTGTGTAAAAGTGGTTAGCGTTAGCACAAATGCAATGAAGATGTTTTTTTTGCTCATGTGTAAATGTTGTTTTTTGATTGTTGAGCAAAGATAGTGATTATTTAGCATTTTAGGATTTGATAAACCTTAAAAAATGTATGTATATAATGGCACAAAATCATTTTATATGTCTTTTGTTGTTAATGTCTAATATAAACAAACAAATAGCACAATATAATTCTGTCGAAATTGTACTATTTGTTTGTTTAGTTGTTATTGAATAGCGTATTGCTGTGTTTAAATTAGTGCTTTTTTATTGTTTAATACGATATTTTATTTCATGACGAATGGTATTTGCATTTGTACCAAATAATGTGCTGCCTCAAAACTTCACTTTCACTTTTTTATTGTTGTACTTAATGTTTTTGCCTTTGTTTTCGGTCATTCCATTGTTTGTGTTTTCGTTAACAAGCACAATGTTGAAGGTGCGTTTCGTAAGTTTTTCGCTCCAATTGCCTTTGGGTTTGTTGATAGTGAGTGTTTTGTTTTTATCATCCCACCCAAAAGCAATAAGGTTGTAAGCGCCTTGCTC
>CAZEVV010000350.1:0-1946 GCA_964515675.1 uncultured Paludibacter sp.
ATTTCCAATATTTGGGTGTCGTCGAGCATTACCAATCCACCATCGGGGCCTGGCTCAATATGCATTCCAACACATTGCCCATCTTTAAAATTCTTTCCACCAAAATAATTCTTTACTGTGTCTTTTTCCAGGCCAAGTTCATCGGCGATCTTGGCCATACTTCCGCTTGGAAGTGAATCTTTCACTTTACGGAGCTCGTTGAATGTTATCGTTTTCGTCATGGTGTTTTATGTATTAGAGTTATTAATATTGATAAATTTAAAGTGCCATAAACTTACGCAAAATATTCCGAACCTGCAAAATATTTTAAGTCTTTTTTGTAATTATTTTTTCATATTATTGTTAATGCTATGTTATATAGTGTTTTATGATAAATGCATCAAAGAGTTACATTTTGTCTCTTTGATGCATTTATAATATTATTCACTGTAAGCAAAATAAAACTCAGTGATTGTTTCGATCCCTTTATAAAATAATGCCAGTGGGAAATTTTCGTTTGGCGAATGTATGGCATCCGATTCGAGTCCAAAGCCCATAAGTATTGGTTTAATGCCCAAAACTTTTTCGAATGTTGGGATTACTCCTATACTTCCTCCTCGACGAACAGGCAGCGGCCGTATGCCAAAAGTTTTGCTATAGGCTTTTTCGGCAGCTCTGTATGCGTCGGAGTCGATGGGGCATACGTAACTTTCGGCTCCATGTAGTTGGTGTACTTTTACATCAACATGTTTTGGTGCTACGCTGTAAATGTAATCTTCAACTAATTTTGCTATCTCGCTGTAGCTTTGATTGGGCACCAAGCGTGCCGATAGTTTTGCAAATGCTTTTGACGGCAATACTGTTTTTGAACCTTCGCCTTGATAGCCTCCCCAAATACCGCAAATGTCGAGTGTTGGACGTATGCCTGTTTGCTCAATTACACTGTAGCCTTTTTCGCCAAACAAATGTTTTACGGCCAAATCTTTTTTGTATTGCTCTTCGTCAAACGGAATTTGCGCTATCAAAGCACGCTCTTCGGCACTGACATCTTGTACATTGTCGTAAAAACCGGGTATGGCAATTCTTCCATTTTCGTCCATCATGCCACTGAGTAATTTACTTAATTCGAGTATTGGATTTGCCACAGCACCTCCAAAAATTCCCGAATGCAAATCGCGACATGCACCTGTAACCTCTATTTGCCAATAGGCTAGGCCGCGCAAACCAGTAGTTATGCTTGGTTTGTCGGCCGCCAACATACTTGTGTCCGAAACTAAAATGATGTCGCATGCCAATAGTGCTTTGTTTTCGTTGCAGAATTGCTCCAAACTAGGCGAGCCAATTTCTTCTTCGCCTTCGAGCAAAAATTTTACATTGCACTTCAATTGATTTGTTTTTACTAAGTACTCGAATGCTTTTGCATGCATAAACGATTGCCCCTTGTCGTCGTCGGCGCCTCGGGCAAAAATATGACCATCGCGCACTTCGGGCTCAAATGCTGGACTGTGCCATAACTCAAGCGGCTCAGCAGGCATCACGTCATAATGTCCGTAAACCATTATGGTTGGCAACGATGGGTCGATTGTTTTTGTTGCAAAAACTACCGAGTTTCCTGTAGTGGGTAATATCTCGGCTGTGTCGGCTCCTGCTTCGAGTAATAATTCGCACCAACGCTCGGCACATTGCTTCATTTCGGGTTGGCGGTGCGAGTGTGCACTTACGCTCGGAATGCGTATCAAACTAAAAAGTTCGTCCAAAAATCGGTCCTTGTTGGTTTCAATAAATTGTTTAATTTCCATGATATTGTGTTTTTATTGTGTTCTGTTTATTTAACTGTTTGTGCAAACATATTGTTTCAAAGATATTGTTTTTTTGTTGAAACACAAAGGTTAAGTGTCAAATATTAAATAC
Source organism: uncultured Paludibacter sp. (assembly GCA_964515675.1). Taxonomy (GTDB): domain Bacteria; phylum Bacteroidota; class Bacteroidia; order Bacteroidales; family Paludibacteraceae; genus Paludibacter. Next base: position 1,891 of record CAZEVV010000350.1, read on the forward strand.
ATTTTAAATAAATATGCATAAATAGGGGCTGATGTTAGTTATGCATAATTATAAAA
>CAZEVV010000351.1:0-1927 GCA_964515675.1 uncultured Paludibacter sp.
TTGCAAATCCGCGCTAGCAGGTGGTGGCTTTGTGGATGCCGTGCCGAAAGCCCGACCCGCAAGGGGCACGCCCACATCTATTTATTATTTTGTGTTTTGGGTTTCGTGTTCGAGAGATTTGTTCCGATAGAAATCGGGAGTGCGATTTGCGATTGAAAACACGAAACATTTGGATTAAAAAAATTGAATATCGTAATAATGTTTAATCAATGCTCGTTTCCTCTCCTTGGGAGAGGTTGTAAGACAAAATAATTTGGGAATGTGTGGGTTACTTGTGCTTTTTCGTTTGTTTGTTGTACCTTTGCGGCATGAATGAGAAAATGATACTCGAAAAGTTGGGCATTGATAAGCTCAATGCTATGCAATTGGCTGCTGCCGAGGCAATACGAAACAATAGGGAAACGATAGTGTTTTCGCCCACAGGTACGGGCAAAACATTGGCTTATTTGCTGCCTGTAATGGCTGCTTTAAATACCGCAGTGGCCGAGGTGCAAGTGCTTGTTGTGGTGCCATCGCGCGAGTTGGCCATGCAAACCGAACAGGTGGTGCGTAGCATGGGGGCTGGCTTTAAAGTGAATGCGGTGTATGGTGGGCGCTCGGGGGCGCAGGATAAAATCGACCTTAAACACAGGCCTGCAATTCTTATTGGTACGCCTGGGCGCATTGCCGACCATTTGCGCAAGGAGCGTTTTGATACTTCGCACATAAAGACTTTGGTGCTCGACGAGTTTGATAAATCGCTCGAAGTGGGTTTCGAAGCGGAAATGAGTGAGATAATTGCGGCACTTATTGCCGTGGAAACAAAAGTGCTTACATCGGCCACACAACCAGCCGAATTGCCTGCTTTTGCTGGACTAAAACAACCGCGATACATTAATTTTTTGCACGAAAGCATTGAACAATTGCGTGTGAAAATAATTTTTTCGCCCAGCAAAGACAAGCTCGAAACTTTGATGGCTGCATTGTGTCATATTGGTAATGCGCCGGGCATTGTGTTTTGTAATTTTAAAGAGAGTATCGAGCGCCTAAGCGATGCGCTTGCAAAAGCCAATATTGCGCATGGTTGTTTTCATGGTGGCATGGAGCAGCGCGACAGAGAGCTTGCGTTGCTTAAGTTTCGGAATGGTACGCACCAACTTATTTTGGCTACCGACCTTGCATCGCGTGGACTGGATATTACGGAGATAAAATTTATATTGCATTATCAGTTGCCCAACAGGGAGCAGGAGTTTACGCACCGTAATGGTCGCACTGCGCGAATGAATAGCGAGGGTACGGCTTATGTGTTGGCCTCGAAACACGAACCTTTGCCACCATTTATTGTTGCACCCGACGAGGAGAAATTGCAACTTGCACCGCTACCTTTGCCAAGCTTATGGCGCACCTTGCACGTTAGCGCTGGTAGGCGCGACAAAATATCGAAAGCCGACGTAGCTGGTTTTTTTATGAAACAAGGCAAACTCGATAGGGATGCTTTGGGCTTGATTGAAATAACACAGGATGCTTGTTATGTGGCTGTGCCATCGAATAAAATACGCGAAATTGTTGCAAATACCAACAATCAGAAATTAAAAACCAAAAAAGTAAGGGTAAGCGAAATATAAAAACTGCTTGGCATTACTCTATTGGCAATGCATTGCTTTTAAAAGGGGCGGTGGAAATTTGGTCGACTTTGCTGCCCAAATCTCCACCGCCCCTTTTTTAAAAACTGAACCTGACATACCGAAGCATAGCGAGGAATATCAAACTTCAATATACAAAACAAATAATAGTCATTCCATCGCGACCTTAATGTTTATTTTGCGACAAGTGCTGTCTAATTTTTTTTTGAATATCAATATTGGATGTTAAAAGCTTGTGCTTCGGCAGCTGAAGTGTTTTTTGCTTACTTGAAATTGTGTATTGTATTTGGCGATTAAAAAAAAAC
>CAZEVV010000352.1:0-1913 GCA_964515675.1 uncultured Paludibacter sp.
TTTCTGTAAATAACTTTCTGCTAATTCCTAATCATTTTTTTACTCCTAATATAATTCAGAAGCGAAAACCATTATCTGAAAATGCAAGAAGAGCAGGGTGGATTGGATGCAATATTGATATTTCGAATGTACCTGAAAGTGGTAAGATATTCATTGTTAAAAATCAAAAAGAGCTTGACAAACAGTATGTTATAGCAAATTACAATCGAACAAAATCCATAAAAACAACCAATATTGAGAGTAGAGGTTGGATAATGGATGTTTTAAATTGTATAGATAGAATTAATGCTGTTGATTTTTCGATAAATCAAGTTTATGAATTTGAAAAAGAATTGCAAATGAAACACCCAGATAATAAGTTTGTAAAGGATAAAATTCGTCAACAACTTCAATATTTAAGAGATAAAGGATTTATTGAATTTACTACAAGAGGTAATTATAGAAAGGTATTATGACAAAATTTATTATAGAAATAACAGAAACATTACAAAAACAAATTGAAATAGAAGCAGATTCAGAAGTAGAAGCTATTGAGAAAATAAGAAAAGAATACTTTCAATCGAATATCGTTCTTGATGAGACAGATTTTATTGAAACTCAGTTTGATGTGTTCGTTAATAGTTAAACCTTGATCCGAAATGTTATAATGTGATCTTGTTCAATTAGTTACGATAAATTTTTTGTTGCTTTGCAGCAAAATTAGTTGTAGCTGTTGAATTGTAAAAATCCATATTATTTCAAATCTGCCGACAAAGCCTTTACGCTATTGCAGGGCGATTGTGTTGAACTTTTAAATCAATTTGACTTTAAGTTCGACATGATTTTTGCCGATCCGCCTTATTTCCTTTCAAACGACGGAATTTCGGTGCAAAGCGGTAAAATGGTAAGTGTAAATAAAGGAGATTGGGATAAATCGCAAGGATTTGAAAAAGACAACGAATTTAACTACAATTGGCTTAAGGCATGCCAAAACCATTTGACAGACAATGGTACAATTTGGATAAGTGGGACATTTCACAATATATTTTCTGTTGCTCAAATGCTCACAGAACTTGGATTTAAAATTTTAAATTGCATAACATGGGCAAAAACAAATCCACCGCCCAATCTCTCATGCAGATATTTTACACATTCCACCGAATTTATTATTTGGGCTCGTAAGTCGAAAAAATCTTCTCATTATTATAATTATGATTTAATGAAGCAAATTAATGGTGGAACGCAGATGAAAGATGTTTGGAATCTACCTGCCATTGCTCCATGGGAAAAATCATGCGGTAAACACCCAACTCAGAAACCATTAGCGTTACTTACACGAATTATTCTTGCTTCAACAAAGAAAGACTCTTGGATTTTAGACCCATTTACAGGAAGTAGTACAACGGGAATAGCAGCAAATCTTGTTAATAGAAGATTTCTTGGCATAGATAAAGAAAATGAATTTCTGACAATATCAAAAAATAGAAAATTGGAAATAGAAAATCCTCAGATTTTCGGGACTTACAAAAAAAAACTTGGCGGTTTTGACGATAAAAGTCAACTCGAAATGTTTTTGGTAAGCGAGCCTATGGCATCCTACGAACGAGAATTGGACTTCTAATTGTAATATATATTCATATTAGCATTGCCACGCATAATTTCAATATTCAACAATAATAATTGCTCGCAAAGGCTTGTTAAATGAAAAATAATTTTTAAATTTGTGGCGGTTTAAAAATAGGAGGGTTTATATGAGCAAAAATGGCGACAAATAAACTTTTGTTCAAATTCCTGTTACGAACAAGTGTTGAAACGCGACTTTTCTATAACTAATTAAATTTCAAAAGAATAAATGTATTAATAACGGTGATAAAGCGGATGTATACGAACATAGAGTTTGCATACAGGAAATAATATTCGCATAGCGGAATGTT
>CAZEVV010000353.1:0-1881 GCA_964515675.1 uncultured Paludibacter sp.
CGGCATTGGCCAATCGGTCGGTGCTAGCATCGATCGCAATGGCTGTGGAGCTATAATTTGTGAGCGTGTAACTTGTAGTTTTGCATGCTACGAGCGCTACGGCAAGCAATGCAAGTGTGAGTAATTTTTTGTTTCTTAACATAAATATCTTTTGTTTCGTGTTTATCTCCCGTTGGTTGCTAACCGTTGGTTCGTGTTTTTGTTTTATATCAGCTAAAATAGCATTGAAGCATGTTTTGTAATTTTAGAAACGAAAATACTAAAAAAATGCATATAAATAAGGTTGTAGTACAATTTTAACATTCGAAAGTGTGTATTGTTTGTGTGAAAAATGTGTGAGAAAATCAAAAAGTAAGCGAGATGTCGCAAAAAAACACTATTTTTGCAACTAATAAAAAATTTCTTATACATTAAAATAAGCATAAAGAAAATGGGAAAAGTATTGATAATTGGCGCTGGTGGCGTGGGCACTGTTGTGGCGCACAAAGTAGCACAAAATCCTGATGTGTTTAGCGATATAATGCTTGCGAGTCGTACGGTTTCGAAATGCGATTCGATTGCTGAGGATGTGAAAAAACGCACAGGCGTAACGATAAAAACAGCCAAAGTGGATGCTGATAATGTACCCGAATTGGTGGCTTTGCTTAAAAGTTTTGGTCCCGAATTGGTGATTAATGTGGCCTTGCCTTATCAAGATTTAACGATAATGGATGCATGTTTGGAAGCTGGTGTAAATTATCTCGATACGGCCAATTACGAGCCAAAAGATGAAGCAAAATTTGAATATAGCTGGCAGTGGGCGTACAAAGAGCGTTTCGAGCAAGCGGGATTGACGGCAATTTTGGGTTGCGGTTTCGACCCTGGCGTAACAAGTGTGTACACGGCTTATGCTGCAAAGCATCATTTCGACGAAATGCATTATCTCGATATTGTAGATTGTAATGCGGGCGACCATGGAAAAGCTTTTGCAACAAACTTTAACCCCGAAATTAATATTCGTGAGGTGAGTCAGCGTGGTAAATACTGGGAAAATGGACAGTGGGTTGAAACTGAGCCGCACGAAATACATAAGGCGTTGAATTATCCGAACATTGGACCAAAGGAATCGTATGTGATTTATCACGAGGAATTGGAATCGCTGGTAAAAAATTTCCCTACATTGAAACGTGCGCGTTTTTGGATGACTTTTGGCCAGGAATACCTGACGCATTTGCGTGTGATTCAGAATATTGGCATGGCGCGCATCGACGAGGTGGAATACAACGGACAGAAAATTGTGCCTATTCAATTTCTTAAAGCAGTGTTGCCTAACCCAGGCGATTTGGGCGAAAATTACACAGGCGAAACTTCTATTGGTTGCCGCATAAAAGGTATCAAAGATGGTGTTGAAAAAACATATTATGTGTACAACAATTGCAGTCACGAAGCGGCATACAAAGAAACTGGTGCGCAAGGCGTGAGCTACACTACTGGTGTGCCTGCAATGATTGGCGCAATGATGTTCTTTAAAGGCGAATGGCGCAAACCGGGCGTTTATAATGTGGAAGAATTCAATCCCGACCCATTTATGGAAATGCTTAATGTGCATGGTTTGCCTTGGCACGAATTGCACGATGTGGATTTGGAGTTGTAGAAAACCAAATTTTAAAAATTGGGGTGAGAAAGGGGCGGTTTTGCCGCCCCTTTCTCACCCCAATCCCTAAAAAAAACGGGAGTTTGTCATACCGTGGCGTAGCGAGGAATCTCAACTCCTGAAACCTATAAAACTATAAAAAAACCGAAACCTCCCTCGTACCTCATGAGGCAGGCCTAAAACCTCCCTCGTCCCTCATGAGGCAGGCCCAAAACGCGAAACCTATTCCCCTAATGCATCATCGTCAT
>CAZEVV010000354.1:0-1880 GCA_964515675.1 uncultured Paludibacter sp.
GGGTGTCGAAGGGAAAATGAAAATGCACCATGTAACTGTGGTTAAAGGCGATGCAACAATTGTTGGTCGCAGCCCCAAAGGTGTAGAAGTGAGTGCAGGTGGCGAAAGCTATGTAGGTGCAAACTTACTTATTTGCACAGGTTCCGAAGCTTTTGTTCCTCCTATTCCAGGTTTGGCCGAAGCAGGTGATATTATTCTTACTAACCGCGAAATTCTCGATTTGAAGGAACAACCAAAAACATTAGTAGTAATTGGTGGTGGAGTAATTGGGATGGAGTTTGCTAGTTTTTATAATAGCTTGGGTACAAAAGTTACTGTTATCGAAATGCTTCCTGAAATTTTAGGGCAAAACGATTTCGAAATTTCGGCTATGCTTCGTGAGAACTATGCCAAAAGAGGCATTGCCTTTAACTTGAATGCTAAAGTTGTGAAAGTTGATGGCAACAATGTGCATTTCGAAAAAGATGGACAAACACATATTGTTGAAGGTGAAAAAATTCTAGTAAGTGTGGGTCGTCGTCCTATTACAAAAGGTTTTGGATTGGAAAACTTAAATGTAGAGCTTTTCAAAGGAGGCATTAAGGTTGACGAAAAAATGCGCACCAATATCCCTAATGTTTATGCAGCAGGCGATGTAACAGGCTTTTCGTTGTTGGCCCACACTGCAAGTCGCGAGGGCGAAGTGGTTGTAAATAACCTCACTGGTCGCCCCGACCGCATGCGCTACAATGCTATCCCGGGTGTGGTTTATACCAATCCCGAAGTATCGGGCGTAGGCGAAACCGAAGAATCGGCAAATGCAAAAGGCTTGGCATTTAAAGTGGCTAAATTACCAATGGCTTATGCCGGACGCTTTGTTGCTGAAAACGAAGGTGGTGCTGGACTTTGCAAAGTGTTGGTTGGCGCAAAATATGGCGAAGTGATTGGCGTTCACATGATAGGTAACCCTTCGAGTGAAATGATTTACGGTGCATGCATGGCCATTGAGCAAGAAATGACACTGGCTCAAATGGAAGAAGTGGTATTTCCACACCCAACTGTAAGTGAGATATTTAAGGAGACATTATTTAGCCCCCTAAATCCCCCACAGGGGGACTTTTGAGATAGATATGTTTCATAATTAAGAAAAAATTAAACAGCATAATAATCCTTTAAAAACAATCTCTTATTCCCCTCCCGATAGTTATCGGGACAAGCAAGGGGTTAGGGGGCTTTAATACAACAATGCCAAAAGTACAATTCATTGATCCGTCGGAAGCACGGAAACCGGGTTTTGTGGAATTTCAACCCATTCCGGTAAATCAATATCAAAAAACGGTAAAAGACGAAAAAGCTAATTTAACCGAAGAGGAATTCAAAGCTATTTATCATGACATGGCTTTGATTCGCGAATTCGAAACAATGCTCAACCTTATCAAAACAAAAGGTGAGTACAATGGTACACCCTACAATCATCCTGGCCCAGCGCACTTGTCAATCGGACAAGAGGCGGCTGCTGTTGGTATGGCGTGGACACTAACTGTCGACGACTTTATTTTTGGTAGTCACCGCTCTCACGGCGAAATTCTTGCCAAAGGTATGTCGGCTATTCATAAATTAAGCGATGCTGAATTAACTGCAATCATGGATTCATTCTTTGATGGTGCCGTTGTTGCTGTTGTGAAAAAAGATTTTACTGGTACTACTAAAGAATTGGCTCGCCGTTTCTTGGTTTACGGTACTTTGGCCGAAATTTTTGCACGCGAAACAGGTTTCAACCGTGGTTTGGGTGGTTCGATGCACGCATTTTTTACTCCATTTGGTGTTTATCCTAACAATGCCCTTGTGGGTGGTTCGGGTGATATTGCTGTGGGTGCTGCTTTGTACAAAAAAGTAAACCG
>CAZEVV010000355.1:0-1837 GCA_964515675.1 uncultured Paludibacter sp.
ATTATGGTTCGCTTATCGAAACTTCGATACGCAATATACAAACTGAATTGTGGAAAAATGTTGATTTAAAGCCAAAAATGTCGTCGCGCTACGTAGCCATTAAACTTATCGAAAAAGATAAAACAACGCGCAAACAACTCGAGGGTTATCAAAATTTTGAGCAAATAATGGACACCACGCAAGCCGCTATCGAAATGTTGGAGCGTGAATATGGCGAACGATCGGATACAATTATTACCGATGCCAAATATGGTTTTATTGATGGTGCGCTTAAAGAAACGCTTACGCAGCCCAAGCCCGACAAACGAAAATCGAAACGCGAGTGGGACAATGTGCTTACGCATCGTTTTTGGGGTTTTCCTATTTTCTTGTTTTTCATGTGGTTTATGTTTCAGGCTACATTTACAGTAGGTTCGTACCCCATGGAGTGGATTGATGCTGGTGTAGGTTGGCTCAGTAATAGTCTTAGAGTGGGCATGAACGAAGGTCCATTGCGCGATTTATTGGTCGATGGTATTATAGGTGGAGTAGGAGGGGTTATCATTTTTCTTCCCAATATTCTTATCCTTTTCTTCTTCATTTCGCTCATGGAAGATTCGGGTTATATGGCACGCGCTTCATTTATTATGGATAAGTTGATGCACAAAATCGGGCTTCATGGCAAATCCTTCATTCCCCTGGTTATGGGTTTTGGATGCAATGTGCCCGCCATTATGGCTACTCGCACACTCGAAAACAAAAAGGACCGCATACTCACCATGATGATTACGCCCTTCATGTCGTGTAGCGCCCGCCTGCCAGTGTATGTGCTTATTATTGCCGCCGTATTTCCTGCCAATCAGGGTTTTGTGCTTTTTGCTATTTACCTCATAGGCATTTTCTTTGCTATAGTAACCGCTTTGTTGCTCAAAAAAGTAGCTTTTTCGGGCAAAGAGATGCCTTTTGTAATGGAGTTGCCGCCCTATCGCTTGCCTACTTTGCGCAATACTACCAAGCACATGTGGCACAAAGCGCAAGAGTATCTTAAAAAAATGGGTAATGTTATTTTGGTGGCGAGCATTATTATTTGGGCTTTGGGCTATTTCCCACGCGAAGTCGACTTTTTGCACGATTACGATGCACAATTGGCCGCAGTGGAAGCAAATGCGCAATTGACCGATGATGAGCGTGAGTTGCAAATATTTGATATAGAGCTTAATCGTGAGTCCGAGCGTCAAGAGAAATCTTATATTGGACGCATGGGGCATGCGCTCGAACCTGTAATTGCACCTTTGGGTTTCGATTGGAAAATGGGTGTGAGCATAATCACAGGTATGGCTGCCAAAGAAATTGTTGTGAGCACCATGGGGGTGCTTTATCATGCCGACATGGAAGCCGACGAAACGTCGGAGACACTCAAAAATCGGATAAAAGAACAAAAGCACAATTCAGGTGTTTTAAAGGGGCAAGCCGTTTTCACGCCATTGGTGAGCATTGCATTTATGTTATTTGTGCTCATTTATTTTCCGTGTGTGGCCGTGATAGCAGCCATTCGCAAAGAAGCCAATTGGAAATGGGCCGTATTTACAATGGTTTACACCACCGTATTGGCGTGGGTAGTGGCCTTTGCAACATTCCAAATTGGTAGTTTATTTCTTTAGTCATTTTATGATAATCGCTATTTAAAACAATGTTGAATAATATGCAAATACTAATTGTTTATCTCATAATCGTAGCCACTGTTTTTTATCTTATTTACAAGATAATAAGCAGTTTTCGTAAGCCAGCAGCCAAAGACGATGGCTGCACAAGTTGCGACGGCTGCTCGGGCTGCGAAATAAAATCGGAAATGCTCAAA
>CAZEVV010000356.1:0-1816 GCA_964515675.1 uncultured Paludibacter sp.
GATTGGCTGCCGAACGAATAACAATAACAGTATAGGTCGAATATCCTATCAAAATTACCGTAATCATTAGCATGATGGTATTGAGCCAACGTGCATTTACCAATTCTCGTTTTTTGTAGAAGAAAATGGCCATTGCAATAATAATGAGTGCTCCCAATATCCATTTGCTGCCGAAAAACGGAATGCCAACAATACTAAATGCAGCCACAAACGAAATGGCCATGCGCATATAGTTTTTGTCGACAAACGATTCGTAAATGGCCCACGACAAAAGTGCAACTGTGAGCGCCAAGTAGAAGAATAAACCTGAATTGAACGACATGCCGAAAACATTCACAAATAGTAGTTCGAATTTGCTTGCCATTTCGATAAATCCAGGGATAATGCCATACAACACCATAGCCAATATTACAGCCGATGTAAGCATTGCCAATACAATACCCTTTGTGCTTACTTTCTCGTAATTGCGGAAATAGTACACCAAAACAATGGCCGGAATGGCTAAAAGGTTTAGTAAGTGAACGCCAATAGATAAGCCCATGAGGTAGGCAATAAAAATTAACCAACGGTCCGAGCCTGCACGGTCGGCAATGCGCTCCCATTTAAGTATAGCCCAAAAAACCACAGCAGTAAATAGCGATGAGTAAGCATAAACCTCACCTTCGACGGCCGAAAACCAAAAAGTATCGGAAAAAGTGTAGGCCAATGCACCCACCATACCTGCGCCTAAAATGGCAATTTTATTGGCGAGTGTATAATCTTCTTCGGCTTTCACAACAACTTTGCGTGCCAAATGCGTGATAGTCCAAAATAAAAACAATATTGTAAATGCACTTGCTAAGGCCGAAAGCGAGTTTACCATAAGCGCTACCTGCGTAGGGTCGGAGGCAAACAAAGAAAAGAAACGACCAGTTAGCATAAAAAACGGAGCTCCAGGCGGATGTCCAACCTCGAGCTTGTAGGCTGCGGAAACAAATTCGCCACAGTCCCAAAAACTGGCTGTAGGCTCCATAGTTAGCAAGTAGGTAACTGCTGCTATCGCAAATGCCACCCACCCAAACACATTGTTTAAAAATTTGAATTCCTTCATACGTTATTATAAAATTTATTTTTTAATGCCTTACTTAATGTATAAATTCTTATCTGAAATTAGTTGTTGTAAGTGTCGTTATATTTAGTGTGTTTTGCAACATACTTCGTGTACTTAGCAGTTATCGAGTTGCAAAATGCTAAAAGTACGTTTGCATTTGTGTGCTATCAACCGAAAAACAATGGCACGCACAACATTTTGACACAAAATATACTATGCAAAAAACGCCCAAAGATACAAAGAAATTTTAGCTAATTGAATGTGTTAATTTCGATTTTAGGAAAAATTGTAGATTTTGTCGCAAAATACCTCTCCCTGAGGCTCGAAAACCTCTCCCTAACCCTCGGAAACATGCCCCGATTTCACATCGGCGAGGAGAGGGAAATAGCGAAACCGAAACTTTTTTGGTTTATTCAGGTTTGTTTGTAATTACTTTTTTCTACATCTTCTATACTGCTAATCTTCAATCCAGACAGGTGTTGATACAAATCTCTTTCTCACTAAGCAATAATTTCATTCCTCACTTTTCATTCTTCGCTTTTCATTCTTCATTTTTAAATATTTTGGGCGTGCCCCTACGGGTCGGGCTTTCGGCACGGCATCCACAAAGCCACCACCTGAGGCCTCAGCGCGCTTTCAACCTCACCAAGGTGGTGGCTTTGCGGCTGACGGAGAGTGCCTCTATCCCTCACGCAGCACCTCTCCCTAACCCTCTCCGAAGGAGAG
>CAZEVV010000357.1:0-1807 GCA_964515675.1 uncultured Paludibacter sp.
AAGTTGTAAGTTGCTGATATTTAGGGTTTAGGTGGTTTTCGTTTCGTTTAATTTCTTCGAAAACAAACAGTAAATATTCGTTTTCGAAGAGGTTTGTGTAATGGCTTATAATTTAAGCAGTTTTTCGAGATAATGTTGATCGATGCCAAAAAGTTTTTTCAATTCCTCAATTTCATTTAAAATGGTATTCAATTCAACTGTTCGATTGTGTTTTTCGGCAATAATCATAATGTTTTTAGGTGTGTTTTCGATGTCGATAAACTGTATAACTTTTGTTTTGTAGCCTTTTGCTTCGAGTAGCATTGCCCTAAGCGTGTCGGTCACTATTTCGGCTTGTCGCTCAAGCAATATGCCGTATTTTGTAATGTTCGATACCGCATTTTTGGGCTGCATCGATTTGCGTACTTGTTTGTGGCAACATGGTGCACATACAATTAAGTCGGCATTGGCCGCTATGCCACGGTATATGGCATCGTCGGTTGCAGTGTCGCAGGCATGCAACGCAATCAGCACATTAAAATTGTCGATAGCTGTATTGTCGATAGTACCTTCCACAAATGTAAGTTGCTCGAAACCAGCCGTTGTTGCAATTTTGTTGCATAGCGTTACCATGTCGTTGCGATATTCGACACCTACACCATGCACATTGCGTTGTAGTGTGTTTTGTACAAAATCGTACAGCGCAAATGTAAGGTAGCCTTTGCCCGAGCCCATATCGGCAAAACGAATTGTTTTTTGTGTATCGAAGCCATGAAAGTGAGGCGCCAATAACTCGATATACTGATTGATTTGTTTGTATTTGTCGCTCATTTCGCGTCGCAACTCGAATTGCGCATTACAAATGCCTAATTCGCGCAAATAAATATTGTTTGCAGTTTGTATGCGTCGGTCTTTTTCTTTGTTATGCATGAGCGAATTGATTTTGGCATTGGCCATGGCTTTGTTTTGCATTTTGAATTTTCCATTTGGCAATGTAATGAGTGTGCAATCTTCGTTTGTGTTTTTGTAAAGTATGTTGAAAAAAGCTGTTTCGAATTGCATCACGATGAGCTGCAATGCCTCAATGGGGGTGTAGTTTTTGGTAATATCTTTGGTTTTGTAACGAAACACGAACGACAAATGATATGTTTTTTTGATCAAAACAGGCGTGACGATAATTTTTTTCAAATCATCGTTTTTCGTTTTGGGGGCTGTGAGTTGCAGATGAACCAAGTTTTGCTGTGCAATATTGTTTTCGAGTTGCTCAAAAAAAAGCGCTTTTGTTTTATCAGACATATTGTGTTGAATTTTTTTTCGAATGCAAAGATAATTAATAAAACACTAAATTCCACAAAATGAGACATGATTGTATTTTTAAAGATTTTTTTTGCAAATAAATCACATTTTTTTTTGCTTAGCTATTGCGAAATTCAAAAAAAGCCCTTATCTTTGCACCGCAATTGAGAACAACGGTTCTATCGCAATTGCAAATATCACTGGTGTGGTAGTTCAGTTGGTTAGAATATCCCGACAGCATCGTCGGGAGAGTCGCTGGTTGGAGTCCATATAAAAAAATCTGGTGTGGTAGTTCAGTTGGTTAGAATATCTGCCTGTCACGCAGGGGGTCGCGGGTTCGAGTCCCGTCCATACCGCCAGAAATTAAATTAAAAGCAATTCATTCATTTGAGTTGCTTTTTTTGTTTTAGGTAATTGCTGTGTGGTAGTTCAGTTGGTTAGAATATCCCGACAGTATCGTCGGGAGAGTCGCGGGCAGGTTCGAGTCCCGTCCATACCGCCAGAAATTAAATTAAAAGCAATTCATTCATTT
>CAZEVV010000358.1:0-1780 GCA_964515675.1 uncultured Paludibacter sp.
ACTTAGTGGCTTTTTAACTTGGTGGCAATTTATATATTATCAAAATTCTATAACACTGTTCATAAGCCTAATTAGCAAAGCACACAGCAATCACATAAATTTTTATTCAAAATTATTTATGAAAAAGTATTGCACGATATAAAAATAATTTGTAAAATTGCAGCACGATTTTACTAAATATATTGATTTACCCAAACTTTAGTTATGCCCTCCGGGTTTACAGTGCCTGATAAGAGTAAAGCAATAGAATGTGAAAGCGTTTGAGTATCATAAATTATGTAGTTAATATATAGCGATATATGTTGCAATGTGTTGTTGTGTATTGCAACGACTTTGTTTGTGTGTACAGCAAATTTTTAATCATAAATTATACAGCATGAAATTACTTTACATTTCGACAAAAAAAATGCATAAGATGGAATTTCCTCAGTTTGCAAAAGAAATGCTTCAAATTCTCGAGAACCATAATACTGAGGCATTAAAACTTCAAGTAGCACATAAGTTATTGGCCGATACCATGCCTGTTTTGCGCTCAATGAAAGTGCGTTATGGCCGACACGAACTAACAGCACCGATGAAAGTATTGCACACCGAGCGATGCACAAATGCAAATATGCTATTCGGTTTATTGAATATGTATTTGCGCGACCCCGAACGCCTTGTTCACGCACAAAAGTTAGAAGATTGTATTCGTCATCATTTGGCCAATATCAACCGAATAAGTTTGGTGAAGGTAAGCGAAAATTTAGAGCTGTTTTTTGCAAGCCTCGAAGCCGACAGTGTTAAAGCAGAAGCTTTGGAAGTACTCGGACTAAATGGCTATGTGCAAAAAGCCCGAAGCGCGCACGAGCAGTACCGTGAGCTTAACAAAAAGCGACGTGCCGAACTAAACAAAGAGGCTGACAGACTTACACTTAAAGCAAAAGCTTTGGTGAGTAACAACACCAAATTAGCCCTTCAACTGATAGATAGTGCCGTATATTTTTTCCCCGAAGTGGATTACAGTATTATTATTGCCGAGCTAAATGCGCTCATTGCGCAATACAATACAAAGCTAAAAGCACGTCGCACGCGCAATGCCAACAAATTAACGAACGCTACAACAAATGCCACAAGCAACCCTATGGAGGCTTGAAGCTTGCGTTTTTTTTTGTGTGCTGTGCGTTCTACTCTTTTTCGGATGGGATACGTTCTATTTTTATAATTCAATGTGATTATTAATCTGTTAAGGTATAAATATAAACTTTGATCAAAAGAGCAATAAATTGATCTTTTTCAGTTAAATACAAATTTCATATTCTTATTTTTGTAATTAAAAAAAAGTTCTGAGATGGCAAATAAATTATATGAAATTGAGGTTCAAGAGCTTTTGTGTAGGGTTGTAAAAATTGAAGCAGCATCTTATAATGCTGCATTGGCGTTAATTCAAGAAAAATATATAAAATGTGAGATAGTGTTGGATTATAACGACTTTGCAAATGTATCTTATCAAGATATAAACAAACAAAGCACCGAAGATGAAAAAAATGCGTTAATGCTCGACATAATTGATTTTTTATGCAACGATGAAATAAGACATTTTTTAGAATCGGATAAAACCTCACGAAAAAAACCTATTTTCCGCAAACTAGAAAGACTTAAATTTTTATGCAGTACAAAATAAATACAAATTTACTCCACAATAACTCAAAACCGAAAATCCATATGATTTGGAGACATATTAGTATTGCCACGCATAATTTCAATATTCAACAATAATAATTGCTCGCAAAGGCTTGTT
>CAZEVV010000359.1:0-1763 GCA_964515675.1 uncultured Paludibacter sp.
TTTCAATATACGCAAATCAGTTATTTATCAGCACACTGTTACAGCCCCTACCGATTCCCGATAGCTATCGGGACGGTATAAACAGGGGGTTGGGAGCAGAATGGTAAGAGCTGGTTAATTACCACAAGTGGCAGTGCAACTACAAGGCCTCGCCCCCACTATGCGTTGAACGACAGCATCGAGCCAGCAGAATACTTATTTTACTTTCCAAAAACCACCTTTTGCTGGGCCTATACGTTGAAGAAGCCCTTTTTGTTTAAGCTTATTTGTATTGTTTATAATTGCTCTACGCGAAATACCAGTGTTTTCAGATAATTCTTCTAGCGTAATTGTTGGATTCTTTTTTATCAACACAAAAATTGTTTTTAAGTTTTCGGTGAAGTTTTCGGTGAAGTTTTCGGTGAAGTTTTCGGTGAAGTTTTCGGTGAAGTTTTCGGTATCTAAAAATTTCGCACTTATCTTTTGGGTAGTTTCTTGAGTAGTTTCTTGGCTAGCTAAATACCTTACATTTAATCTAAAAACATCACCCTCCTCAATAATTGGCAAAGCATTATTCACATATAAAGGACAATAAATAAACATTTTACGCACACCTGAGCCGAGCTCTTCTACCCAACCCAATTGTTTGAAAAAATTAGCAATAGTAGGATTTTTCGGATGAGGTCTTAAATTTTCTGGTTTTATTCGTCCTAACATATATGGTTTATTCCAATTTTCGGTTACAACATTTTCTTTGAAAATACTAAGTGTAGCTGGATATGGATTTGAAAATTCACGATGTATCAATAAATTTGCGACAACTTCTCTGAATATTGTTTCGCGAATACTTATTCTTTGATTTCCTTCTAAATAAAATCTATCTGGCAAATGCTTACGAATAAATGCTAATAAACGCGAATAGGCTTCCATTAGGTTACAACGTATATCATCCCTATCATCATATCTTTCTATATCAACTTGCCTACATATTGCATCTGTTTTATAATGAGGCAACACAGATGCTATCGTATTTTCTTTACCAAACAATAATACAGCAGCTAATGTAAATCCGACTTTCCCTGTTTGCATATCTTTCAAATGAAGCCTTGCCGAATATAGAATCTCTTCATTTGTCATACTTAACCAAGGGTGATCCGACCTTGTTAAACGCACCAATTTTCCGCTAGCGCGGATTTGCAATCCGTGCTACCATACCATGGCACGGATTGCAAATCCGCGCCAGCAGGAGTAAGAAACGGATAAACTTTGTTTTCTGTATAAGCCTCTTGTTTTCGCAAATATAATTTGCCAATTAATTGTTGATTTGTTACTTTAAAGTCACCATCTTCATTTCTATCATAAATAATTGATTTACATGAATGAACCTGCGAACTTTCTGGAACATAAATATAAATTACTTTTTTATCATCTATTTCAACTACTTCAGATGATAAATAAAAAGTAGGTGATATAATCTGTGGATTATTCATATCTCTAGCCAAAACATCTAGTTGAGCCTGGATACTTTCTTTGTTTATACCCTTAACCATGCCATTATCGGAAACACCAAGCAATAGATGCCCTCCCTTTCTATTTAAAAATGCACAAATGGTTTCAAAAACTGTTCGTGATAGTGTATTGAACGACTCCTTAAACTCTACTTCCAAACCTTCACCTTTGGCAATAATCGATTTGATATTATTTTCTGTTATCGACATAATCTCACATTATTAATTAGGCTCTGCTGAAAAACCATTATGTATTTATTTTACTGCAATATATCG
>CAZEVV010000360.1:0-1753 GCA_964515675.1 uncultured Paludibacter sp.
CAGACGCAATGCTTCTTTGGCTACATCAAAAGGTACACCTTCTACCTCAATTATCATTCTTCCCGGAGTTACGGGGGCCACGAAACCTTCGGGAGCACCCTTACCTTTACCCATACGAACCTCTGCAGGTTTTTTGGTAATTGGTTTATCGGGGAAAATACGGATCCAAATCTGACCCTGACGTTGCATATAGCGGGTTACAGCAATACGGGCAGCTTCTATCTGACGACCGGTTAACCATTTCGATTGCAACGATTTGATACCGAAAGAACCGAACGCCAATTGATTACCTCTTTGGGCATTTCCTTTCATGCGCCCTTTTTGCTGTCTCCTGAACTTTGTTTTTTTGGGTTGTAACATAATTTCCTTAAATCAAATTCATTAATAACAGTTATTTTTTTCTCTTTTTGAAACCTTTGCCTCCACGGTCGTTTCCACGATCGTTAAAGCGATCACCACCACGGTTCGAAGTTTCTTTTGTTGCAGCAAAGTTTGGCGCTAAATCTTTTTTACCATAGATTTCGCCACGGCAAATCCAAACTTTTACACCAATCAAACCTACTTTTGTAAGCGCTTCAGCATGACAGTAGTCGATATCAGCTCTTAAAGTATGCAATGGTGTACGTCCTTCTTTAATCATTTCCGAACGAGCCATCTCAGCACCATTTAAGCGTCCCGACACCATTACCTTAATACCTTCGGCACCAGCACGCATTGTAGCTGCAATAGCCATTTTGATAGCGCGACGGTAAGCAATTTTACCTTCAATCTGACGAGCAATGTTGTTAGCAACAATTACCGCATCCAATTCAGGGCGTTTAATTTCGAAGATATTAATTTGAACTTCTTTGTCAGTAATTTTCTTAAGTTCTTCTTTTAGTTTGTCAACTTCTTGTCCGCCTTTACCAATAATGATACCTGGACGTGCAGTACAAACTGTGATTGTTACCAATTTCAATGTACGTTCGATAACAATACGAGCAACACTCGCTTTCGCTAAACGGGCATTAAGATATTTTCTGATCTTGCTGTCTTCAAGAATGGTATCACCATAATTGTTGCCACCATACCAGTTCGAATCCCATCCACGTATGATTCCTAAGCGGTTACTTATCGGATTAATTTTTTGTCCCATTTAGCAATTAATTTTCGTTATCGTTAGTAATTTTGGTATCTACAAAAATTGTTACGTGATTCGAACGTTTGCGAATACGGTAACCGCGTCCTTGTGGAGCAGTGCGTAAACGTTTCAACATAGTTGCTGAATCAACAAACACTTTGCTTACATATAAATCTGCTGAGTCAGCTTTTTGCTCTGTTTTGTTTTCCCAGTTAGCAATTGCTG
This sequence comes from uncultured Paludibacter sp., assembly GCA_964515675.1. GTDB lineage: Bacteria > Bacteroidota > Bacteroidia > Bacteroidales > Paludibacteraceae > Paludibacter. Next base: position 1,346 of record CAZEVV010000360.1, read on the forward strand.
ATTTGAGCAATTTTTCGAGTCTTCCAGAAGCTTCTTTCGACGAGAACTTCAACACGCTTAGCGCTTTGTTCACTTCCATACCACGAATCAAATCGGCCATAAGACGCATTTTGCGTGGTGAAGTAGGAACATCGTTTAGCTTCGCGAAATAAAGCGTCTTATTAGCTTCTTTTCTATTATCGGCTGATATTTTTTTTCTTGCACCCATTTTTTTTGAAATTTTTTAATTTTTTCTTTTTAATAATTTCAATGGATTATTTTTTCTTACCACCGTGACCGCGGAAGTTACGAGTTGGAGAGAATTCGCCTAACTTGTGACCAACCATATTTTCGGTTACATATACGGGGATAAATTTGTTTCCATTGTGAACTGCGACTGTGTGACCTACGAAATCAGGTGAAATCATT
>CAZEVV010000361.1:0-1743 GCA_964515675.1 uncultured Paludibacter sp.
ACATTGCTAAAACCCATTTGTTGCAACATGCGTTGTGCATAGGCCGATCGTGCTCCCGAGGCGCAGTACAATGTTATGTCGCGCTGCTTGCTGCCTAGCTCATCCACGCGATTAGCCAATTCGTCGAGCTGAATATTGATTGCATTAGGGTAAGCACCGCCTTTAAATTCTTGCGGCGTACGCACATCAACCACCAAAGGCTCGTTGTTTACTGTCTGCACATTGGGTGCAACAGCTGCCTTGCCAAATTGCGACATCATATATGCCAAACCACCGCCGTTGCTTACATTGCTGTAGCCCAAACTGCGCAAAAGTTGTTGTGCATAGGCCGAGCGAGCTCCCGAGGCGCAATACACAATTATTTCGCGTTGGGTATTTTTGCCAAGTTCTTCGTACCGATAAGTCAATTCGTCGAGCGGAATGTTAAGCGCGTCGGGCACTGCACCTTCTTCGTATTCTTCAACCGTGCGTACATCAACAATAATTCGAGCATTTTCGTCAATCACTTTTGCTGTTTGTTTGCTTTCGGTACTTTCTGTTTCGGTGCTTTCGTTTATGTTTTTGTTTTCGATGGGCAATAGTTCTACATCAATATTTTTAAATCCTATGGCGCGTGCAAAACGTTGCAGCGATATAAAACCACCCGACACATAATATGCTGGTGCAAAGCCCGCATTGCGCAAAGCCCGTGCTGTTTGATGTGCTTTCTTGCCAGTTTCGTCAACTACAACAATTGTTTTGTTTTTGGGCAGTTCGTCCATTTTTTGCAAAATTAATTCGTGCGGTATATGTATGGCATCGTCGATGGCTGCTTTCTGAACGGCAAAAATATCACGTATATCCAACACAACAGCATCGTTTTCGTCCATAAATTTATCCAATTCGCTCACCATTATTGCTGCGCTATAACCCGATATTTTGTTTTCGGCTGCATAAGCTGCCATGTTCATGGCATCGTTGGCAGTACCAATGGGTGGCGAGTAGGCAAAGTCGATGTCGGCTATGTCGCTCACGGTTAATTTAGCTGCGGCTGCTGTTGCAATTACATCCAAGCGTTTATCGGCGCCTTTGTAACCTGCTGTTTGTCCACCCAAAACGCGTCCAGTTTTTTTGTCGAACACCAACATTACTGTCACATTTTCGGCTCCAGGGTAATACGAAGTGTGATGCTCTTTGTGTACCACCACAGCATCGGCATCAATGCCCAAACTTAGCGCTTGTTTCAACGATAAACCCGTGGTGCCTGCGATAATTTATCTGTAATTTGAACATCTGGATATCTGGTCGATATTTTTTTACATTCAGAAAATTTTCCATGAGTGCTCATCTTCGTCCGTAGATGCTTTGAAAATCATCCCCAATCATCGTGATATTTGCTCATCCACCGGTCAACATCCTCATGAGTTCAAATTGGATTCGATTGGTATCTTGTGCTTCATCTACGAGAATGAAGTCGAATTTGTTCTGTCGTTTGGTTAGTGTTTCTTTATTTTTTTTGAAGAGTAAATAGGGGAGCATGAGTAGTTCATCGAAGTCGAGAGAATTTGCTTTTTCTCATGTTTTTTGGTATTCGTCGTAGATCTGTCCCATATGTGTATCATAATCATTTTGACTTGTACTAAGAAATGTTTTTGCTTCAACTCAATTGTTTTTCTGATTGGAAATACATCCTTTTATTTCATTTACTTTGTAAACATCTTGGAGATTCATTCTTTTGAGAATGTCTTTGATGACTGTTTGTGT
>CAZEVV010000362.1:0-1712 GCA_964515675.1 uncultured Paludibacter sp.
CGCTCAATTTGGCTGCAATAAAACTATTGCTTAAGCGCGATTTTAAAGCTTTTGCTGCGCATACCGACTTTCAGTTTTTGTCGGTGGTATTATTGGGCGTAGCAGCTAGCATATTTTCGGTAGCAAAACTGTTAAGTTATTTGTTTCAAAATTTCCCTATCTTTATTTGGGCCTATTTTTTTGGACTTATCATAGCATCAGTTTGGCTGGTGGGCAAAACCATCACCCAATTAAATTTTGCTGTAATTGTTTCGCTCATTATTGGCACTGCCGTTGCTGCATTAATTACAATATTAAGTCCGGCTGTCGAAAACGATTCGTTTATATACCTTGTGCTTTGCGGCGTTATTGCAGTTTGTAGCATGATATTGCCAGGCATTTCGGGTAGTTTTGTGTTGGTATTAATGGGTAATTACGAATTGGTGTTACGCTCTATTACCGAGTTGAACATTGTGAACCTAGCAGCCATTGGACTTGGATGTATAATTGGCCTGCCAGCGTTTTCGCACCTTTTGTCGTGGCTCTACAAAAAGTTTAAAAATCAAACCATTGCGGCACTTACAGGCTTTATTTTGGGCTCGTTGGCTGTAATTTGGCCTTGGAAAAACTCGTTTGACAGCGCACGCAACATTATACCAACAAACGATTTTGGTGCATTGCTTGTCGACACTAAAGTATTTGCCTACGAGCGTATTTTACCAGCCATCGATGGACATTTTTTTGCTGCAATTGCCATTGCTATTTTAGGTTTTTTATCTATTTATCTATTGGAGAAAAAAGCAGGTAAGGCATAATTGAAAGAAAAGGATAATTATTCCAACAAAAATACTTATTCTCGAAAAACGGAACGTGAACTAAAAAGCACGTTCCGTTTTTTTTGTGCAATTTTGTCAACATCTCCCAATTAAAAAAATACATGTTATAAAACAATGCTGTAAAACATTAATAAAAAAAACGGTATTTCAAAATTATTTCATACATTGCCCATCGATTTTTTGGAACAGAAACAAGCATAAATACTAATGTTGATGAAAGTTACTAAAAATCGGATATGCGAGCTATAAGTGACATTTAAAAAAGCAATTTATTAATACATAAAAATAGATTTATTATTCACTTTTAAAAAATTTAATGCGGTATGAAAGTATATCAATCAAACGAAATTAAGAACATCTCGCTATTGGGAAGTTCGGGCGCTGGGAAAACCACTCTCGTTGAAGCAATGCTCTTCGAGAGTGGTGTTATAAAACGCAGAGGAACAGTTGATGGAAAAAACACTGTTTCGGATTATTTTCCTGTAGAAAAAGATTATGGCTATTCGGTATTTTCAACCATTGCACAAATCGAATGGCTCGACAAAAAACTTAACTTTATCGACTGCCCTGGTTCCGACGACTTTATTGGTGGGGTAGTTACTTCGCTCAATGTTACCGACACAGCACTTTTGCTACTCAATGCTCAATATGGTGTTGAGGTAGGCACAAACAATCATTTTCGATATACCGAAAAATTCAACAAACCTGTAATTTTTGTTGTTAACCAGCTCGACCACGAGAAAGCCGATTTCGATAAAACTGTGGAGCAACTCAAAGAATCGTATGGTTCGAAAGTGGTATTAATACAATATCCTGTAAACGTTGGCCCTGGCTTTAATGCAGTTGTCGATGTGCTTAAAATGAAAATGTTTAAATGGAAACCCGAAGGTGGCGTGC
>CAZEVV010000363.1:0-1701 GCA_964515675.1 uncultured Paludibacter sp.
TTTTTGCTAAATGTTGTTTCTGTATTTTTAATGTGTAAAAAATGCAGAAACATATCACCGAATCTTAATTTACTCAGCACTTATTTCGTTAAGTAGTTACGTTTTCGTATGAAATAATTTTTGTAAAATACTCACTTTTATATGTACAAAAAACGGTTTAATAAAATGAATCTTTTAATTAAAAATGCTTCAACATCGCACACTTTACTCCCCCTTGAGGGGGTCGGGGGGCTTTTTCTGTTTTGCGCTGCAAAGATACGAACTTATTTCATCCTAAGCCGAAAAATAGATAGTTTTTTTCGTTTATTTCTTGCAAAATATAACTAAAACTGCCCAATGGTTTTTAAATCAGACAAAAAAGCCGTATTTTTGCACATTGTAAAGCGAAAAACGAATTTTGTATTCAATTTCGGAACAAAGTATTTACAACCAAAAAGACAGAATTTCAAAAATATAATATCAATAATATAATAATGTCTGACAATACAATTAAAAAAAATCTGAAAAAGGTTTTATTTATCGATAGGGATGGAACCATTATCCAAGAGCCTCCCGTAACTTATCAGGTTGATCGTCTCGATCAGATGGAGTTTCTTCCGGCAGCCATTCGCAATATGTATTTCGTGCGCACAAAAATGGATTTCGAGTGGGCCATGGTTACCAATCAGGATGGACTTGGAACGGACGTTTACCCGCAAGAAAATTTTGATTTGGTGCAAGATAAAATGTTGCAAATACTCGCAAACGAAGGTGTGAGTTTTGATAAGATATTCATCGATAAATCCTTTCCGCACGATAATTTGCCAACACGCAAGCCCGGTACAGGTATGTTGGGCGAATATTTGAATGGCGATTACGATTTGGCAAATTCATACGTTATTGGCGATAGATTGACCGATGTTGAACTGGCCAAAAACCTTGGTTGTAAAGCCATATTCATTAGCGCCGACGAGAAAATTGTTGCCGAAAATAATTTGCAAGACTATTGTGCATTGCAAACTACGCACTGGGACCGTATTGCCGATTTTCTTTTTGCTGGCGAGCGCCGTGCTTCGGTGGTGCGTAAAACCAAAGAAACGGATATTAGCATTAGCATCGACCTCGATGGCAGTGGTAAATGCCATATCGATACAGGCTTGAAGTTTTTCGACCACATGCTCGAACAAATTGGCAAACACTCGGGTTGCAACCTCGATATTGTGGTAAAGGGCGACCTCGAAGTTGACGAACATCATACCATCGAAGATACAGCTTTGGCACTTGGCGAAGCCCTTTCGAAAGCCATTGGCGACAAACGTGGCATCGAACGCTATGGCTTTTGCTTGCCTATGGACGATTGTTTGTGTAGCGTGGCGCTCGACTTTGGTGGCCGACCATGGATGGTGTACGATGCCAGTTTCAAACGCGAATATGTGGGCGATATACCTACCGAAATGATTCTGCACTTTTTCAAATCGTTGAGCGATGCTGCACGCATGAATCTCAACATCAAAGCCGAAGGCGACAACGAACATCACAAACTCGAAGGCATATTTAAAGCCTTAGCAAAAGCCATTAAAATGGCCATTAAACGGGATATTTATCAATTTCAATTACCCTCAACCAAAGGGGTTTTGTAGGTGAACAGCCCCCTAATATCAGCCCCCTGACCCCTCCCTCCTACGTCATGTTTACCTCATGAAGTATGAGGGAGGAGGTAAA
>CAZEVV010000364.1:0-1696 GCA_964515675.1 uncultured Paludibacter sp.
TTACTGGTGATTTTTAATTGCGAAAAATTGAGGAAACAAAGTTACTAATTACACCCCTGTGATGAGAATGTTTATTGAGATATTAATTGGATTGGAAAATCCATGTTGAAAACTATTTTCGGACACCTTGAATACATAACAGACTGTTGGAAAGCCAATGGCAGCACCATGATTGAATGGGGGTAATCCAAAAATCAAACTATATACAAATGTGGAAATTTGGTACAATAAACTAACGACTATATAACATATTATTATTCTTTTCATTTGCACACTATATTATTGTAGGTTTCTTACAAATTGTACTGACACAGTCTCTTCCTCATCGTTCGATGAAAATTCTGCCTACATCGTGCCAAAAAGCAAAATCCTGCCTTGCAATGAATTTTAGTAAATCGGCCACATCAATTTAATTGTCTCAAGCGAGAAGCGGGATTGGACGTTAGCGAAACATCTCTGCAATTGGCAAGCGTTTTTTTGCGTTTCAAATATAAGCGTTTTTGGGGAGAAATGGTGGTTTTTGAATTCCAATTTTGTTAGTTCATCTCTTAACTCGAGCATCGTAATCTCAAAGTCATTCGAAATAATCGTTTTTTTACTTGCATCTTTGCATCCTACGACGACAGCTAAATACAGCAGTATTGATATAACAAATATCGACTTCATATTATTACTTTTTATTGTAAACTCTAATCAATCATTTTTATTGTCTGGTGTTTTTTTGATAAAACCTAAATAGCTTGATTTTGAACTATCAGCTGTGTGTGTTGCATTTATCGACACTACCTGCGAAATTCCGGAACCAAACAATGGTGTAGCTCAATATATTTAGCATTGGAACTAGCGATAGCTTGAGGTATTTATTTTATTGAATTAAAAAATATCCATGTGTCAACTTCGCCTTTGCGTGCGGTTTGAAATTGCGACATGTGTGCATTCCACTCGTCGACACGTGGATTGTTGTGCGTGGTTTTAGCATTTTGGGTTTCGAAATTGAGCGATGCATCGAGTGCAATGATAAGCATGAGTTCATGTTCGTTTTTGAAAATGATGAGTTCGTCGAAACTTGCGTTGCAAAAGCCTGCTGACACTTCGGGCCATAGCTCGAATTGATGCTCGTGGAGGTATAGATATTGCTTTTGCATGGCTGTATCGGGTACCAACTGCGTGCTGAGGACAATGTACTGCCGTTGTTTGGCATGTGGTGTATTGCAATGTTTATGTGCGTCGAAGTGGTAAATTTCACTTTCGAAATGTATGATTTCGGCATTGGGATATTTTTTTGCAAATATATCGAAACGCTCACCGTTGCTTGCTTTACTGTCAATAATTACTATTCGATGCTGGTGCTGTTGTATGTTTTCGTGTGCAATGCCCATGCTATCGCAAATGGCCAAAAAACGGCTTTTGTCATTCACAAAGCTACTGTCGGTTAGCTCGATAACCGACAACGAACTGCTTTTGGGGCTATTGCAAGCTACGAGAGCAATAAGCAGGAATAATGTTGAGAAATGTTTGAACATAAAGCTTTTTTAATTTACGATTTAAAAATTTACGATTTACAATTGAAAATACGAAATAGCTGTATTCAATATTTGATACTTCGACATTCGGTGCTGCTGCCACAACCCACTGCAGGTGCGGGTAGCGATGCGTGAGGGATAGAGGCACTCTCTGTCAGCCACAAAGCCACCGC
>CAZEVV010000365.1:0-1668 GCA_964515675.1 uncultured Paludibacter sp.
GGCTTTGTGGATGCCGTGCCGAAAGCCCGACCCGTAGGGGCACGCCCAAATATTTAAGAATGAAAAGTGAAAAATGAGAAATGAAAATTGAATAATGTTCCGATTGCTATTGGGATGATAAAAATGAAAAATGAAAAATGAAGAACGTCCCGATAGTTATTGGGATTGGGTTTTGCGATTTTGAATTCTGTTTCGGATGTGCAACGATTGTAATTTTTATGGGTTGTGTTTGTTGCTTGTTGTTGATGCGAGTGAGCGGACTGCTTGCTATTGTTTGAAATTTTTAGAGGCGTTGTTGTGAATGAACAGTAAGGTTTTTCTTAAAACTAAAGAAGAGGGAACTTCCCAGCCCCCTCTTTCTAACCACATTTTAACCTAAACCTTAACTATGAAAAATTTATCTGTTTGTTTACACTGCAAATATACAAAGCTTTTTTTAAATGAGCAAACAATATTGTAGAATATTTTCATTTTAACTTTATTATAGGAGTGTTTGTTTGTTTATATCTTCGGTATGTATTTGTTTAATAGTATATTGTGTGTTTTGTTGTATTTCTTATATTTGAATATTTTAACTAAGTATTATCTTTCATATAAATTGTTTTTTGCATGTTTTGTTCGGTTCTGATATTTGATATTATAATTCGGTTCTTGCGTAGATATTAATTTGTATTATTTGATGTTTTTTTATAGTTATGTTTGTATTGTTTGTATTGTTGGATAGTATTTATTGCATTTGAGTATGTGTTTATAGTGGTTTTAGGTGCAAATAAAAAGGCTATGAGTAAAAATACTCATAGCCTTTTTGATGTTATGAAACTGAAATTATTTTACAGTATCCATGTGTGCGATTAAATCCAAAACTTTGTTTGAATAACCCCACTCGTTGTCGTACCAGCTAACTAATTTTACGAAGTTACCGTTAAGAGCGATACCTGCACCAGCGTCGAAGATTGAAGTGCGAGCGTCAGTTGTAAAGTCAGTTGAAACAACTGCATCTTCGGTGTAGCCAAGGATGCCTTTCATTTCGTTTTCAGAAGCAGCTTTGATAACGGCTTTGATTTCGTCGTAAGAAGCTGATTTTTCTAAGCGAACTGTTAAGTCAACAACAGAAACGTCGGCAGTTGGAACGCGGAAAGCCATACCAGTAAGCTTGCCATTAAGTGCAGGGATAACTTTACCTACAGCTTTAGCAGCACCAGTTGACGAAGGAATGATGTTTCCAAGGATTGAGCGACCACCTCTCCAGTCTTTTGCTGAAGGAGCATCAACTGTTTTTTGAGTGTTAGTTGCAGCGTGTACAGTTGTCATTAAGCCTTCGGTGATACCAAAGTTGTCGTTGATAACTTTAGCCAAAGGAGCCAAACAGTTTGTAGTACATGAAGCGTTTGATACGATATCCATGTCGGCAGTATATGCGTCGAGGTTTACACCACAAACGAACATAGGAGCGTCGTTAGAAGGCGCAGAGATAACTACTTTTTTAGCACCACCCGCGATGTGCGCTTTAGCTTTGTCGATAGTTGTGAAAACACCAGTTGACTCAACTACGTAGTCAGCACCAGCAGCACCCCAGCCAATGTTTGCAGGGTCTTTTTCAGCGAAGAAAGCAACTTCTTTGCCATTAATAAACAATTTGCCATCTTTGTTTTCAGCAGTTCCTTGAAA
>CAZEVV010000366.1:0-1664 GCA_964515675.1 uncultured Paludibacter sp.
ATAAAAACAAATAGAACAATGAGACTCTGTCTAAATTAAGCTATATTGTTTGTGCAATCGGTAAAATACAATTTTGATGAAAATATAATTGGATAAGAGCAAAGAATAAAGAACAAAGAGCAAAGAATAATCAAACAATGAGTAAAGGCAATTCGTGTTGTAAACTAATAGATAACAAGATGAATATGTCAGATTATTTTTTACATTATCATTGTTGTCCGCTAAAAATCATTGGATGCTTCGCTTCGCTCTGAATGACGGCATTATGTGTTGAATTGTTTTGCGAGGTTGTCATCTCAAACAAAGTGAGAGATCTCATTTTAGTCTTTTATGTTTTTTTTAGCGGACAACACTAATACTTTATATATAATTGCCAAATAAATATGAGTTTCGTTACTGTAAACTAGCTGATGTAGCTTGTACGAACTGATAAAACGCACACACAATAAATATTTTGTAGGTTAGCAGTGATAAGATATATTTTTTTTAAGTACAAAAAAGAATAGAATGAGAGGTGTTTAGGATGTAAGTGATTCATTATTAATGCTTATTTCCCGCATACCATAATTATGGTATTTCAAAATACCTTAGACTTGCGATTGTGTCGCGGCCCCTTTGCATCTATCTTTGCAATGTGATTAAAAATAAACAAAATCGCAAATTATTTATAACAAAACAACGAAATATAAACATTAATACAAAATAAGATTATGGCTAAGATTGCAAAAAACCTCAATGAGCTTATTGGTAACACACCATTGCTACAACTTTCGAACTATGCCAACAACAAACAACTGTTGGCCAATTTAATTGTAAAAATCGAAGCATTTAACCCTGCAGGTTGCGTAAAAGAACGTATCGCACTTTCGATGGTTGAAGATGCTGAGGCCAAAGGTATATTGAAACCTGGCGTCGAAATTATCGAACCCACAAGTGGTAACACAGGTATTGGCTTGGCAATGGTATCGGCAGTGAAAGGCTACAAACTTACGCTTACCATGCCCGAAACCATGAGTGTTGAGCGTCGTAACTTGCTCAAAGCATTGGGTGCTAACTTAGTGCTAACCCCAGGTGCCAACGGTATGAAAGGCGCAATAGCCAAAGCCGAGGAATTGCATGCCGAAAATCCCAACTCATTCATTCCACAACAGTTCGAAAATGCTGCCAACCCTGCTGTGCATTACGCCACTACGGGTCCCGAAATTTGGAACGACACCGACGGACAAGTTGATATTTTTGTAGGAGGTGTGGGCACAGGCGGTACAATAAGCGGCGTGGGTAAATATCTGAAAGAGAAAAATCCAAACATAAAAATCATTGCAGTTGAACCTGCCGATTCGCCAGTAATTTCGGGCGGTGCACCAGGTCCACACAAGATACAAGGTATTGGTGCTGGTTTTATTCCCAAAAACTACAACGGCACTGTTGTCGACGAAGTATTGCAAGTAAGCAACGATCAAGCCATACTTACTTCGCGTCAGTTGGCAAAAGAAGAAGGACTTTTGGTAGGTATATCCTGCGGTGCAGCTGCTTATGCTGCCACACAAGTTGCACTACGACCCGAAAACAAAGGCAAAAACATTGTAGCCCTTTTGCCCGATACTGGCGAGCGCTACCTGTCGACTTTGCTTTATGCATTCGACGAGTATCCATTGTAAATAATT
>CAZEVV010000367.1:0-1649 GCA_964515675.1 uncultured Paludibacter sp.
TATAATTTTTATACAGTCTGAAAATTGAAATAATCAAAGCACAACAACAAAAAAAATCCCCAAAAAGAAACATTGCATTTCTTTTCTTTTTGAGAATGCTTTGTTCTTTATGGGAGAGCAAGGAGTTGTTTGTGAGGAAAGTAAATTTCCTTAAACATTGTATGGCAATAATAATCAAACATTTAAACCTTTACGTTCGCACGCAACTCCCGGTCAAGAACTTAGCTTGTCAAAAGTATAGATAATTTTTTGTAAAAACAATAGCTTTTCGAGGAAAATTTTGTGAAATGGATATTTTCGAAATTGCCTTGAAATACGAAGCAAGTAATCATGTAAACCAGCGTTAATTCCACGCTTCTTTCCAACACCATTCCAAGCATATCAAAAAAAACTATTTTTTATAACTTGCGGTTTGCAAAAAACTGCGCCAACAGTAGCAGTATTTTCCACCTTACACCACGCGCAACACTTTGCCGCTGCCAGCATGTTTCACTTCGGTGGGCTGGCCGTCGAAGCCTATGGTGCCAAACTCTATGGCTATGCTTAGCACTACGCTCACGTTGGGGGTGAGTGCCGCTTGTTGATTTTGTGTTAGTTGCACTGTAAGCGTTTGTGCACCTACTATTGCATTGCTGGCATACCACTCGCTGCTTGCCCAGGCCGATGCACCATGCAAAACAGGCACCAAGGCATGGTATTGTCCCAATGCAGGGCTAAACTCCATGTCCGACACAGTGCCGAGGGCTATTATCAGTCTGAAATAGGGTAAACGCTGCACATTAAGTACATCAATGTCGGTGTTAATGCGCGGAAAAGCAATCACTGCTTTCAGGCTTTCGCGCTCGATGCTTGCCTCTACCGATGCGCGAAATACGCTGTTAAAAAGATATTGTCGGTTGAAGTTAAAGCCAACAAATGCCTCCTTATATTTCGAAATACACACAGGGCGGCTGCCGTTTGGTTGTTCGGTATCGGCCTTTTGCACTTTGTTGCACAAGCTGTTGAGGGCCGGACTCAAATTATAGTCGGCCAACCTATGCAAACCACCAAAAGTCATGCGCAGTGCCGCGCTGCATTTTGTTGCAGCACTCCATTCCTTTTGTTGCGCTCTAAAACCCTCAAATTGAGGTTTGTTTTTTATATGTTCATTTTTTACGCCGCCTTTGCTGCGCATTACTACTTTATCGCTGCCACGGCGTGTGTAAAAACTCACATTGCTCATGCTACCCGAAAGCTGAAAAGGTCCTTTTACTGTTGCCATACTTTTAAGTGTTTACAATTTAATTATTTGCCTTTTTATTAAATAAAGAAAACCAGTATATTACATATTTTAAAATGCTACATTTTGTTGTGCTGAATGCTCATTGCTCTTGTTCTGCCTTTATTTTATGTATTTTTTTCTCTCAATATTGATGTTGCGATAATTGTTCAATTCTCACACAATTCTCAAATGATTCTCACACAATTCTCAAATGATCTTTATATGATTTTTGCTTGATTATCATGTTATTATCAGATGATTCTCACACAATTCTCACACAATTCTCAAATGATTCTCAAATGATTCTCAAATGATTCTCATAAAAATACTTTATATTTAAACGCAAAAATGTTGAATTTTGCTTCATCGCTCCCAGTCATACTCCGCC
>CAZEVV010000368.1:0-1629 GCA_964515675.1 uncultured Paludibacter sp.
AAAACAGAAACAAATTCTTCACAACCAATGCACGATTTGGTAACACACGCCTAAGTGGCAATAGCCGAATTCGTGAGATTTTGGAGGTTCGTCTCCCGCTTTAGCTTTTGTGTTGTTCGACAGCGAATACGCCCGCAATTCGGCTACATGCGCTTAGCCTCGGTCGTTGATAGATGGAATGGAGTGGTAATTAGTAAAGTTTGTTTGGATTTACTAAGATTAACAGGTTTAGATGTTGAGAATATATACTGAAACCTTAAATTCAACATTAATTCGCATTTAAAACGCAATATTCATTTGAGTATATTTATTTGAATCGGTATTTTTGCCCCACACAATTTCGTCGATATTGTTGTTGCGCAAAAATTGGTTGGCGGCCGAAAAATGTCCGCAGCCAATAAAGCCGCGATGAGCAGAAAGTGGCGATGGATGAACGGCCTGCAAAACAAGGTGTTTGTTGCTATCGATGAGCGCTGCTTTTTTGTGTGCGTAGGCGCCCCAAAGCATAAATACAACCGCTGGTTGGTGGTGGCTTATGGCTTTTATAACAGCGTCGGTAAATGTTTCCCAACCTTTTTTTTGGTGCGATCCGGCTTTGTGGGCTTCTACGGTGAGTGTGGCATTGAGCAACAAAACACCTTGTTGCGCCCATTGTGTTAGCTTACCCGATGTTGGCTGTGCAAAACCCAAATCGCGCTCAATTTCTTTGTAAATATTGCGCAGCGAAGGCGGTATAGCAATGCCATCGTTTACCGAAAAACAAAGTCCGTGCGCCTGGTGGTGGTCGTGATAAGGATCTTGCCCCAGTATTACAACTTTTGTGTTGTGCAAACTGCAAAGCATAAATGCTTCGAAAATTTGATGTTGCGGTGGAAAAACAGTTTTTTCGGCATAAGCATCAAGCACAAAGTTTTGTAGCTGTGCAAAATAATCTTTTTCGGTTTCAAGCGTCAAAACTTTCTTCCAATCGGTGTTCAAAAGCTTCTGTGTCAGCATTTAATATGTCTTTAATTAATATCGAACGATAATCCTTGTTGCAATTGTGCTTGAGCGATAAAGTTTTTTCCCAAAATGCATCGAGCACTTCGTGTTTGTTGGCCAAAAACAGTTCGGCGCCGGTCGACTCAACTTTGTTGTAATACAGTTCTAACGAAAGTTGATGTATGTCGATGGCCGGCTGATAGGCCTTTTGTTTGTTTTCTTCGTTGAAAACCTCAATTAAAATTCCTGCATCCACCAGTTTCGAGAGGCGTGTGTTTACCAAGCGAATGGGCAGCTTGTATTCGCGCGAAATATCGTCGGAACTGTAAGGTGCTATGTTGTTTTCGAAGCGTTTTACTATTACATAGGTGAGAAATAGTGTGATGAAATTGCGGTAGCGCGTGCTAATTCTTTGTGTGTCGCCTTCGTAGTCGAAATTGCTTGTGTTTTGTGCTGCATACGAAATTTCGGCACCCAACAAAACAATTAAACACGAAATTTGTAACCACAACAATAGCAAAGGTATGGCAGCAAAACTACCATAAACCACATTGAAGCGCGAGAGGTAAACCTGTCCGTTGATATAAAGCATTTGAAAAAACTGAAATGCTGAGCCTGCCAACACACCAGCCAAAATGCCATTGCCAA
>CAZEVV010000369.1:0-1575 GCA_964515675.1 uncultured Paludibacter sp.
ATGGATTTTTACTAATCCGCTTGAGGTGTGGGGCAATTATTGGGCATATACTTCTACCAGCGATTTTATTTTTACTGTTTCAAGAAATGCTGTGGTACTTGTTCATAAATATCTCGATTTTGGCCGGATAGTGCCATTTGTAATCGTTGCACTCACGCTATTTGCCAAACGAAAAACCGATATTTTAGTACGCAGTAAAAGTTTGATTTTGATATTTGTGTTTTCAACATTTGTTGTGGTTGTTGTAAGTTTAATGGCCAAAAACCCAATGGGGCATCGCTATTTCTTGCCTTCGTATTTAGCCATGGCAATTTTGTGTTTTAATGTTATAAATGAGTTAAAATACAGAAAATCTTTATATATAGTTGTCGTTTTAGCATTGTTGACGGGTAATTTGTGGGTTTACCCCGATAAAATTGCGCAAGGCTGGGACGCTTCCTTAGCACATGTACCTTATTGGGATTTGAGAACTAAAGCCATTCGGTATTTGGATGAAAATATGATTTCGTTGGACGACACTGAAACGTTTTTTCCAAACTATAATAGCATCGATGAAATTGAACACAATGGTGATTTGCGCAAGATGAAAGGATTTACTGGTAAAAGCAACTTTGTTATGTATTCCAACGTTTATAATGTAAGCGATGAGGTTATTGACCATTTAAGTGAAAATTATACAGTTGTTCAAAGCTTCGAAAAAATGAATGTAAGGATTGAAATTTTGAAAAAAATGAATTTTAAATAATAGTATTTAGATGAATAAAAGAAAAATTAAAAAAGCCATATATCGATTGTCGCACTTACCAAGCGGTGTGAATTTTTTGAAATATGCAGGCAACAAAATTCGAAGTTTTCAGCTTCGGAGGGCGCAATCGCTCGAAGTGGCGCACCCTTCAACATTAATGCTCGAACTTACTAATCGTTGCAACCTGGCATGCACCACATGTCCGCGTGTATTCGATTTTGGTAAGGCCATGGATCAAGGAAATATGCCCAAGCATGAGGCTATCAAAATTATCGATGATGTTTGGCCATACCTCGATTCGATAGGCTTAACGGGCATGGGTGAAACATTTATTTACAATGATATTGCTGAAATTGCATCGTACATTAAAAATAAAAACAAGGGGATTGTAATTTCGGTATCGACAAATGCTATGCTGCCCGATTTTTTGGAGAGAGTGGCAAAAGTTGTTGGTGTTATCGACACAATTCAAATTTCGATTGATGGGCTTAATGAAGTGTATGAACAAATACGCAAAAATGCAAAGTTTGATACTTTAGATAAAAACATAAAAGCGTTGGCTAAAATGTGCACCAACACACGCACTACCTTAATGTTGAATATGGTGGTTGTTAAAGAGAACTATCATCAAATGCCAGATGTTATTAAATATGCAGCAACAACAGGTGTTTCGTATCTCGACTTTTCTCAATTTAATTTGGCATCAGTCACCAATATCGATACATCCTATTATGATTTTTACAAAAGCGCTGAATTTCTTGCAGTGATTTCGGAGGTTGAGAAGTTACAAAGCACAACAAAAGAACTTTCAATCACATTTAATTTCAAGG
>CAZEVV010000370.1:0-1554 GCA_964515675.1 uncultured Paludibacter sp.
TGAACCTGTCATTCCGAAGCGTAGCGAGGAATCTCAAACATCAACATGTAAAACTAAAATCGTCATTCCAACACAGCATTTATTTATATTTTACGATATATACTATTTAATCTTTTGAACATCAGCACTATGTATTAGAAGTTTGACTCTTTTAATAAAATTTGCATCGAATCACAAAAAAAATGGGCGTACGATTATGCATCATACGCCCACTTAATATCAATTTTTATTGACAGCAAGAACAAAGAATTTTGAACAAAAAGCAAAGACGCTTCATTTAGCAAACTAATTGATTAAAAAAATGAATATGTCAGATGATTATAATCGACTATTACAAATAAAAAAATTAATCAATCGACAACTTCTCTTTGCGTTTCTTCTCATCATTAGCCATTTTTTTTGCTGTTGCAGCTTTGGCTTTTTTCTCTTTTTCCTTAAGCTTTTTGGCTTTTGCCTTGTCTTTTTCCTTTTGTTTTAAGGCTTTCGCTTTTTCTTTTTCCTCCTTGGCCAGTTTCTTGGCTTGGCGACGTTCTTCGAGCACAACTTTTAAGTAATCGATATAAGGGTCGATATAGCGTTTGCGTTTACTATCGAGCAAGTCGTTCATTGTTACCAAAATACCTGCTTCGTACACAGCACCAAAATCATTATCGAGGGCAACACCAAAAAAACGCATAGTATCAGTCAAACCAATATAGGCATTGTACAAAGGCGGAATGGTTTCGTCGACGCTACGCACAGTTTTTTGTAAGGCCTTATAATCGTCGGCACGATCGGTACCCGAGAAAACCGTTTTGGCAAGTGCATGATGTTCAGGGCTTACAGCTATTGGGTGCTTTGGACTGATGAGTGCATCGGCATCTGGGAAATAACGGTACATGTACTCGTAAATCATTTCGCGTGCCAACAGCGGATAACTATTATAAATGGTTACTTTGCCAATAAAATACTTTGCACTTTTGGTCGAATGTATCAACGCACCGAGTCCATCCCACAAATTATCGAGGGCAAAAAGACTCTTCATACCCATTTTTGATGTCTGATACACAGGCTGCACAAATGCACGACCCAACTCAATTGTGTAGGGCAGAAATTCGTTAATAAATTTTTCCGACATATGAAATAAGTGAGACATCACAAATTTGGGTTGCCCTTTTTCGTCCATCTCAACATCTTGTCCCAACAAAAACCTGTAACCGCCAATTATTTCTTCGGCTTGCGGGTCCCAAACTATCAACTGCTTGAATGGCTTCTCAAGAAAGTCATAATCATCAACATCAATTTCGTTGCCTGTGCCACCACCACCCGAACGAAACGATAACTCGCGCAATCGACCAATTTCGCGCATGGTGTGCGGCGAGTCGTGCGAAGTTAGAACATATATTTCGTTGTTGGCTTTGTTTGTTGGTCGAAGAAATCGCTTCTCGTTCAATTCCTGTTTTATCAACTGTCGGTCGACTGCTTCAATAACTGGTTTCATCATACTTGTTTCAAATTACTTAGGCTCTGCTGAAAAACCATTATGTATTTATTTTACTGCAATATATCGTATTT
>CAZEVV010000371.1:0-1543 GCA_964515675.1 uncultured Paludibacter sp.
CACCGATTGCAACCAACGGTCAGTTGACCAATGGGAGATAAATCCGCGCCAGCAGGATTGGCGTTTTCTTGCAAGCCCTAATTATCTAGCAATAACCACTTCCAAACCGGTAATACTACTATATTGATATTATTCTCATTTATTTGCATTTCAGTATCAAATGTAATAATTAAAAACGCATTCACTTCATACATTTCCGATATTTTCAGCAAAGCCTTTGTCTCGCGCTGAAAAGTATCATGATTCGAAATATCATAGCACACTTGAATAGCAATACCACGTTTTGGATTAAAAAAATCGAGTTCTATATTTCTATTATAGTAGTATAAATCATCGCCCCACTTCTTTTTCAAATGTATGGCCACTATATTTTCGAGCAATTTTGTATCTGGGTCGAACAAGAAATTGTTCAATAAGCCATTATCAAAAAAATATCGTTTTTTAAAGGTCTCTTTTTCACTCAGTTTGTCCGTAAAATTCGATATCCCAAAAATCAAATACGAGTCGCTCAAATACTGCAAATAATCCACCATGGTATTACGAGCTATTGTTGTGCCTGTAGTATCTACAATATTTTTTAACCTCGACAATGAACTAGGTTGCATCACACTCTCCGAAAGTTTTTTAACTAAAACCCGTATCGCATTTTCACTCCTTATATCATTACGCGTAATTATATCGCCCAATAGTATTTTCTGATAAAGGGCATTGAGCCAACTACGCTTATCGTTTATCACAAACGATTCGGCAAAACCACCCGAATAAAAATATTCCAAAAAATGCTTTTTCACCTGCCTTGCCAAATCCGAATATTCCCAATTTTTATTTAAAACTACCGATTTATAACGAAGATATTCAGCAAAACTAAACGGGTAAACCTCATATGCCAAGTACCTACCGCCCAATGTTGTGTATATATCTTTACTCAACATTTGAGCATTACTACCAGTTATATAAACCCTGTAGCGAGCATCGGCTAATCGTCGTGCAAATTTCTCCCAACCTTTCACGTTTTGTATCTCATCCAAAAAAACCACTGGTTGTCCATCGTACATTTCACTATAAGCATCTAATATCAAGCCCAATTCCTGAGCACTTATTAACGCAATGCGCTCATCCTCAAAATTGATGTACAACACATCCTCAATTTTCATTTCGCCCTGCTTTATTGCATCCTGAATGAGTTGATACATCAAATATGATTTTCCTGCACGGCGTAATCCTACAAATACATAGTTTAATTTTGGCTCAAGCACCATTGAGCGATGTACCAATTCAAGCTTGGGTATATCAGTCTGTTTTTCAAGTATCAAACGTTTCAATATCGACTTATTCATTGCTTCTTTTTTTTAGATTACAACACAAAAATACAATTATTTATCAACATACTAATCAAAAAAACAATATAATTTAATAATTAACCAAACAATAATCACCGCTAGCGCAGATTTGCAACCAACGGTCAGCGACCAAAGGGAGATAAATACGCGCCAGCAGGTTAATTTGGCGGTTTAGAATCGCAATTAAACTGTCGTTGTTTTAC
>CAZEVV010000372.1:0-1540 GCA_964515675.1 uncultured Paludibacter sp.
GTAATATTTTTGGAAAGTTTTTTATTTGTAACTATACTGCATTTTAAGCTTCATTTTATTTGTAATAATCACAAAAAATAACAGTCCGAATTATGCTCGCAAATATTGAATATTGCTATTGTACACCCACTTTTGAGGGCGGGGAGCTGGGTATTCGTTTTTATTTGCAAGTGTTTGCACGCATTAAAAAACGTGCCGACCGTCGTGTGCGTTGCGACAAAAGTATGGTTTTGTTGGCTGTTGTTTCAGCAATAATATTATCGTTGGCTTGGCGAATTGTGAGCAACTCCAAATCGTTGTTGTAAGTTACTTTAAAATCGTTGCCCAACTCATCGAGTGCTGCTGGTAAATAGCGCGAATTATCAACACATACCGAAATGCTTATGGCCGAACTTTGAATCATCGATACTTTTAGTCGATTTTTTTGGAAAATCTGAAATGCTTTCGATAGACTGTCTTCGAGCACAAACGAAAAATCGCGTGGACGAATGGTGACCAAAACTTGTTGGCAGCGCAAAATAAGCACTGGCACTTCAATCGGATTTTGAGTTTCGGCTTTTATTACCGAACCCGGAAGTTTGGGCGTCGAAAATGGTCGCACGTAGAGCGGTATTTTCTTGTTTTCGAGCGGTTTTATTGTTTTTGGGTGTATAATTTGCGCCCCGCTATAAGCCAATTCCACTGCATCGAGATAGGTGAGTTCGGGAATATGAATGGTATTTTCGAATATGCGCGGGTCGGCATTCAAAATGCCCGGAACATCTTTCCAAATGCTCACACTTTCGGCATCGAGCAAATTGCCCACAACAGCGGCTGTGTAGTCCGAACCTTCACGTCCAAGGGTTGTTGGGTCGCCTTTGCTATTGGCACCTATAAAACCTTGTCCGAGTAAAATATTGCTTTCGGTTTGCTCTTTTAGTTTTTTTATGCGCAACAGCGATTCGTCCATTCTTACATTTGCTTCACGAAAATTACTGTCGGTAATTATTACTTGTCGCATATCCACCCACTGGTTGGCAATGCCCGCTTGTTGCAAGTAATCCGATACTATCGAAGTAGAGATAAGTTCGCCATACGATACCAAACGATCGTACCATTTATCGTAATCGTCGCCCACGCCATTGTTGATAGTGGCTTTTAGTTCGACAAATAAATCGCTGGTTTGTTTGGGGTAATAGTTGTTGTCGAAAATTTCGGCAATAATATCGTTGTGGTATTTCTCCACTTCGGCTAACTTTAATATTGCAGCTTCTTTGTCGGCTTTCATAAAATGGTCGAGTACAACTTCCATGGCATTGGTTGTTTTGCCCATGGCCGAAACCACAATAAAAAGTGGCGAGAGCTCCATTTTTACTATGTTTGCTATGTTCCTAATGCCTTCGGCCGAACGTACCGATGCACCACCAAATTTATATACTTTCATTTCTTAAATCTTTGTTGATTGTGTCAATGTTTTTTTTGTGTTTTTTGCAGCTACTAAATTATGTATTTTTTTTGATTCAATTTAAGTACTTTCTTTTTTTTAGCTTTTTATAATACT
>CAZEVV010000373.1:0-1538 GCA_964515675.1 uncultured Paludibacter sp.
TAGGCGACAAAGTGGGAGTTAATGCGCAAATGTTCTCGGTTAATCAATACCAAAACATGAAAAACGAGCTCGAAATGAGTGGCATCGAACTTGTTGATATTGATTTAATATCGAAAGTTTGGACCGATAGACCCGCACTGCCAGCAAAAGAGTTTTTTGTATTCGACGAAAAATACAATGGACAAGCGGCGGCAAAAAAAATTGAAGCGCTACAAACCGAACTTAAAAAACTAAAAGCCAATGCAATGGTACTTTCGGCACTCGACGATATTGCATGGTTGCTCAACATACGTGGCAACGATGTGGATTACAACCCTGTGGTGATTGCCTATGTGTTTGTTGATGAAAGTGGCGCTACTTTGTTTATCGACTCTACAAAAATAAATGCAGAATCGGCACAATTCTTGACGCAACAAGGTATAAAAACGGATAGTTACACAGCTATTTATAATAAACTAAATCAGCTCGACAGCAACACAATTATTGTAATTGATGGCGCTAAACTCAACCATTCGCTTTACGAAGCCATTCCAGCAAAATGTGCCAAACGAAATGTTATGTCACCCGTTTTTAAAATGAAAAGTATTAAAAATGCCACCGAAATTGCGGGCATTCGTAATGCAATGATTAAAGATGGCGTAGCACTCACAAAATTTTTCATGTGGCTCGAAAACAATGTAGAAAACGAGTCGCTTACCGAAATTGAAATTGCTGAAAAGCTTTATGCTTTTAGAGCCGAACAGGATTTATTTATGGGCGAAAGCTTTGGTACCATTGCTGGTTATGCCGATCACGGCGCAATTGTACATTATCGTGCTACACCCGAAACTGCTGCCACGCTGAAACCGGAAGGCATACTTTTGCTCGACTCGGGTGGACAGTACCTCGATGGCACAACCGATATTACTCGCACAATAGCTTTGGGTACACCTACAAAAGAGCAACAAGAAGATTTTACGCTAGTACTTAAAGGACATATTGCACTTGCAACGGCATTTTTCCCTTATGGCACACGCGGCTCTCAGCTCGACATATTGGCTCGCAAAGCTATGTGGGATAGAGGTTTGAACTACGGACATGGCACTGGGCATGGCATTGGTCATTTCCTAAATGTACACGAGGGGCCGCAAAGCATACGCATGGACGAAAACCCAACAATTTTGCAACCGGGTATGATACTTAGCAACGAACCCGGCATGTATCGCGCCAACGAATATGGCATTCGCATCGAAAATCTGGTTTTGATAAGTCCAGCCATGAGCACCGAATTTGGTCAATTTCTACGATTCGAAACACTCACACTGTTCCCTATCGATATAAATCTGATTGATATCGACTTGATTGATATGGAAGAAATTACATGGCTCGAAGATTATCACAATATGGTGTACCAAACACTTGCACCACATCTAAATGTCGACGAAAAAGAATGGCTCAAAAACAAATGTAGAAGTCTGGACGAGTTTTATTTTTGATAAACCCATCTCTTTTTCCAACAATAAAACTCCAGTTACACAAATTGTAACAGGAGTTTTTTT
>CAZEVV010000374.1:0-1519 GCA_964515675.1 uncultured Paludibacter sp.
TTTTGGTCGCTTGTTTGCAAATATTCATTCACTAGCAATCCACCTGCTTCGCCCATTGCAAGACCTGCATCTTGTGCCAATTGCAATGTTGGTCGCACGCCTATCGATAGCAAAACCATATCGGCACTTATTTTTTTGCCATTGTCGAGTTTCACCTCCGATGCCGATATTTCGGTTACGCCACGACCTGTGTGTATGTCAACGCCATACGATAGCATTTCTGTTTCAATAAATCCTGCTGTTTCGGCTTCCATTATGGCCATTACGTGTGGCATCATTTCCACCACGCTCACATTCAAACCACGTTTCACCAATGCTTCCACCATTTCGAGGCCAATAAATCCACCACCAACAACAACTGCTGTTTTTGGTTTTTTCTCATCAATATGGCGGGCAATTTTGTCCATGTCGTCCAATGTCCAAAGTGTAAACACATGGTCGAGGTCCGAACCCGGCAATGTTGGTTTTATGGGGCGACCGCCTTGTGCAAGTATGAGTTTGTCGTAGCTAAATTCTTTTTTCTCGCCATTGCGTGTGTCCAAAGCCATTACTTTCTTCGCCTCACGGTCGATGCTTGCGGCCACTGTATTTATGTGTACATCAACATTGTATTGTTCGTTAAAACTCTCCGGACTTTGCAAAATGAGTTTCGAACGGCTTTTTATGTCGCCACCTATGTAATAGGGCAAACCGCAGTTGGCAAACGAAATGTCTGGGCCAGCTTCGAGCAATGTAATTTCGGCATCCGACGATATGCGGCGGGCTTTTGCGGCGGCTGTTGCACCTGCGGCAACGCCTCCAATGATTAAAATCTTTTCCATTTTATATCTTGTTTTTTATATTATTCTAAATTTTATTATTCAAACTATACCATGAACCACCATTGTAAACGGTCGAAAATCCGTTCGACATAAGTATTTGCTTGGCCGAAGCACTGCGCATACCCGATGCACAACATGTAATTATCACCCTCGATTTTGGACCAAGTTTGTTTATTTTGGCCGACAAGCTATCGAGCGGAATATTTACCGAACCCTTGATGTTACCACCATTAAATTCGCCTTTGGTACGAACATCAATGATTACAGCACCATTTTGCAACAATTCTTTATAATCGACACTTGGGCCGAAACCGAACAATTTCTTTAATAATTCTAGCATATTTTGTTTCTCTTGTTTTTTTGTTTGACGATGCAAAGGTAATAGATATTTTTTAAATTACAATAGTATCACCAATAAATTATTTAAATATCACTATAAAATTTCTTTATATCAATTCGAAACCCTTTGTTTTTAAGCTATTAGAAACAAATATTTTGCAAGAATGTTTGCAAACTTATTTTTATATAAACAAATTGATTAAACACAAAACATAAAATAAGACAATCTCATTTATTTCAACATTAGCATTAACACACAAATAAATTTGCATTAAAAAGTGCAATTTACTACACTTTTTGATGTGCAATAGAATTATTTTTGTATTTTTGCACAAAAAATAGCAGTATGTTGCACTATA
>CAZEVV010000375.1:0-1512 GCA_964515675.1 uncultured Paludibacter sp.
AATTTAAACAAATTATTAATCAGAATTCAGTTGCATTTGCAAGTTGAATTCAGCAGATTATAATATGATTGATACAGTAATTAAAGGGATAGTTATAGGTCTGTTTATTTCGATACCGCTTGGGCCAATTGGGATGTTGTGCATACAGCGCACTTTGAGTAGAGGACGAAAATATGGCATTGCTACGGGTTTGGGCGCAACAAGTTCCGATTTGTTGTACACACTCGTAACATTGTTCTTTTTGAGTTTTGTGGTTGATGTTATTGAGCAACATGAATTACTCATACAAATTGGTGGTAGCATTATTCTTATTGGTTTTGGGTTATTTACTTTTCTCAATCACCCTGCTACGCATCCACAACCCAACGAAAAACCCAAATACAGTCTTTTTAGCGATTACTTTACATCCTTAGCACTCACACTCTCAAATCCGTTTGTGCTTTTTGTGCTAATTGCTTTGTTTGCACGCTTCGAGTTTATTACCGACGAAACCACCGTTTTTATGACCATATGGGGAATTCTGTCGATTTTGGCAGGGGCTTTTTTGTGGTGGAGTGTACTTACTTTTTTGGTGAGTAGGTTTAGAACAAAACTCAATAGGCGTGGACTTCGGATTATTAACCAAATTACAGGCTTAGTGATAGTGGGTATAGGTGTTGTAGGAGTAGTTTTAGCATTAATAAAATTATATAATTGAAAAACATGCTCGATTTATACAAAAATATTTTCTTTATAGGCATTGCGGGTGCTGGTATGAGTGCAATTGCTCAGTATCTGAAAGGTATTGGGAAAGAGGTGAGTGGTAGCGATCGCTATTTTACTGCTGATAACCAAAACGATGTGCGTAACAAACTCGAGGCCGAAGGTATAAAATGTTTCGTTCAGGATGGTAGCGGCATTGGGCAAGATACCGATTTGGTTGTTGTTTCGACAGCTATTGAAGATACGGTTTTTGAGGTGCAAAAAGCTAAAGAACTAAATATTACAATTCGCAAGCGCTCCGAAGTGTTGGCCATGATTACCGATAGCAAACGAACCATTGCAGTGGGTGGTACATCGGGCAAAAGCACTACTTCGGCAATGATTTTTCAAATTTTGGAGTATGCCGGATGGCAACCAAGCATTATAAGTGGTGCAGGCCTCACAAGCATTATTAAACAAGGCAAAATTGGTAATGCAAAAGTGGGTAGTGGCGATTGGTTGGTGATAGAGGCCGACGAAAGCGATGGCTCGATAGTGCAATACAAACCCGAAATTGGCTTGTTGCTCAACATCGATAAAGACCATCAGGAAATTGATGAATTAATGCAGATTTTTTCTACTTTCCGCGAAAATACTCAAAAAATATTTATTAGCAATCAGTCGAATGTTTTGGCAGCAAAAATTTCGGTTGATATAAACAACGATTTTTCGGTTGACGAAAATAGCGCCTGTGGTTTTGTGGGCAAAAATTTTGTGCAAAATGGCTTTCACATACAATTTGAAGTGCATAACCAAGCATTCGAACTACGT